>JAJFJE010000288.1 GCA_021774355.1 Alphaproteobacteria bacterium | reverse complement strand
GCCGCAAATATATGGGCATCGAGCGGGCCACCTTCCTGATTGATCGAATGGGTAAGATTGCGCGGATCTGGCGAAAAGTCGGCGTTCCGGGCCATGTGGAGGACGTTTTGACTGCCGTGAAAGCCTTATGAATCAAGGCTGATTCATCAATTGTTGACTATATTCCCGTGATTCACCCCAATTCACCTGAAGCTGGGGGAAACGAGGGGGCCTGTTAGCGATGAGGGAGCGCTGGAAAATAGCCGGCCCGTCGGCGCGACGGCCGCCGTTCGAATCATTTGAATTGGCGATCCACGGCCAGTGGGGGGTCCGCTGGATTCGGGTCTCGGGCGGGGCCCAGATCATGGCCCTCTGCGGCCTCCTGTGTGCGCTCGGCTGGGCCGGATATGCCACCTGGGAGATGCTCGGCGCCGCGCCCGGATTGCGCGCCAAGACCCAGCAGATCGCGGCGTTGGAGCAGCAATTGGTCGAGCGCCGGGCGATTGCCGACGACCTGTCGGGACGTTTGGTTGCCGCAGCCCGCCAGCGGATGGAGACGTTCGACGACCGCAGCATCGATCTCCGGGACATGATGGCCCGCTCGGACGAGCGGGATCGCTCCGAGCTGCGCGACCTGATCACCGACACCAAGCTTGCCCAGAGCCGGTCGGAAAATGCCAAGCTGACGGTCGACCTGGCGGCCACCCGAGGCCGCCTTGAGCAGGCCAATGCGGAAGCGGAACGGCTGAGCCAGGATCTGGTCTCGGCGCTCGACGGCACGGCGGGCGCGGAAAAGGCCAAGGGAACGCTGAAGGCCGCGCTGAACGCCGCCGAAAGGCGGGCCGGCGGCCTGAAGGAACAGGTCGTCGCCCTGCAATTGCTGCAGAACGAACTGGTCGACCGGCTTGCCCCGGTCACGACCAACCAGCTGGCGGCGCTTGAAGAAGCACTCGATCGCATGGGCATCGACCTGGACCGGGTGGTCGATGCGCAGTCCTCGGACATTGGCGGGCCGCTCGTCGACCTCGATGACCTGCCGCCGCCGGTGGCCAGTCCCGACGGTACGGACCATACCGAAAAACTCCATATTCTGGTCAATGGCATCGTTCGCCTGGACAGCCTGCGCAAGGCCTTGCCGGAACTGCCCTTGGGGGCGCCGCTGGACGGCGAGCCCGATCTCCGCAGTGGCTTCGGGACCCGCCAGGACCCGTTCACCCATCGCCTCGCCTTCCATGCCGGCCTGGATTTTGCCGGCCCGCAGGGCACCGAGGTGAAGGTGACGGCGCCGGGCGAAGTGGTCTATGCCGGCTGGGAGGGCGGCTATGGCCGCATGGTGCTGGTCAAACATGATTTCGGCATCGAGACCCGTTATGCGCATCTCCAGTCGATTGCCGTGGCCGTTGGCGATAAGCTGCAGACCGGAGACGTCGTTGGCGCCCTTGGCAGTTCCGGCCGGTCCACCGGCCCGCATCTGCATTACGAGGTGCTGTTCGACGACGTTCCCAGAGATCCATCCCGTTTTCTGGAGGCCGGCCGGCATGTTCAGCAAAAGCAATGACCGCCGTGATCAGGGCCGCAGCCCGACCAGCTTGCTCAGCCACGGCCTGACCATCGAGGGCAATCTCAGCACGGATGGCGATGTCCAACTGGACGGCATGGTCCGCGGCGATGTGGTGTGCAAGACCTTGACGGTCGGCCTGCAGGGCGCGGTCGTCGGTGCTGTGACCGCGGAACTGGTGCGCCTGCGGGGCCGGGTCGAAGGCCGGATCAGCGCTGCCGTGGTCGAACTGGCCGCCAGCGCCGCGGTCGCCGGCGATATCGTTCACGAAAGCCTGGCGATCGAGGCCGGTGCACGGGTCGACGGCCATGTCAAACGGCGCCAGACCAACACCGCGAGCTACGGCACTTATGACAGCCTGCCGAAGCCGGAACAGGCCAAGCCGCAACTGGTCTCCGGCAAGGTGTGACAACGGACCGTCCGGCCGGCTGCAATACAGCCCCGATGGGAATGACGGTGCCAAAGCCTCCGGTGTGCTGGCACTCTGCGCCCCATGTTGATTGACATCATCTCCGACACGGTTTGCCCGTGGTGCTGGATCGGCAAGCGTCGCCTCGAAAAGGCCTTGGCCGCACGTCCGGATATCGAGGCCCAGCTGGTCTGGCGCCCGTTCCAGCTCAACCCGGACATGCCGGGTGACGGCCAGCCCTGGCGCGCCCATCTGCAGGCCAAGTTCGGCGAACGCGCCGACATGCTGGTGACGACCGTGGCGGAGGTTGGGCATCGCGAAGGCCTGGCCTTCGATTTTGCCGCGGTGAAGACCATGCCCAACAGCCTCGACAGTCACCGCCTGGTCCGCTGGGCGCGCACCGCAGGCTGCCAGCCGGCTGTGGTCGAGGGGCTGTTTCGCCGCTTCTTCAGCGATGGCGAGGACATATCGGATCACGGCGTCCTCTGTGCCGCCGCGGACGAGGCCGGGATGGATGTTGACCTGGTGCGCCGGTTGCTTGCCGACGGCGCCGATGTCGAGCGCATCGCCAACGAGGATCAGTTGGCTCGCGACATGGGCGTGCAAGGGGTCCCCGCCTTTATCATCGACGGTCGCCATGTGCTGATCGGGGCGGAAACGCCGGACCGTTGGCTGGCCCTGTTCGACCAGATGGACGCGGCGCCGGAGGGCGACTCCCCGCCGGCCTGCGCCTGACGCCGATGTCCTGATGCCGGCGCCTGACGGGCCGCCGCGTGTCCGCTCAGCGCCAGACCACGTGCGCCTTGGTCCCGGGGGCGCGGTAGACGCTGGGGGTGCGTCCCCTGTCGACGGTGATCAGCCGGCCATCGGGCGCTTCCCAGACATCCTGTCCCGGAGTTGCCAGCTCGGCACGGCGCATCCAGCCGAAGGAGAAGGCCGGACCGGTCTTCAAGGTCTTCTTGCTGAACACGGGGGCACTCTCCTCGCAACCAACGCCGAAAATCCGTCACCGTCATATTCCGAACCAGAACAGGGCATCCGGCAAGCCCGTACTGCACCGCGGAATGCACCCCTGCCCGGACAAAAGCGCGCAGGCCTCCTGCGCCGCCGCGAGGATGGCCATTTCCCTCGACCGCCCTGGCGTCCATGCTGGCGGCCGGTAACGGGAGCCTTCGGGGAGACATGATGACCGACGCGCAAAACCCCGGCCCGCCGACGGATACGACGGCGGGCTTCTGGCCGCGGATCGTCACGGCCGCGCTCCAGGCGGCGGGCCTCTACCTGCTGGTCCGGGCCGGCACGGCAACCCCGATCGACTGGCCGGCGACCGAGCCCCGGATCTTCCTGCCGCTGTGTCTCGTTCTGATTCTCGCGCCGCTGGTCGTCCAGGTCGGCTTGGGGCAGAAGTCGCGGCCGGCCCTGGCGATCTGGGTGACCCTTGCCGGCTGTGCCATCGCCGGCCTGGGCTATTGGGATGCGGCGCGCGGGCGGGCCGCCCTCTACCAGGCGGACGACTTGTTCTGGCCTCGCTTTCCGCTGCTTCTGACCGTCGGCGCCGGGCTTTTCGTCGCCCATGTCCTGGTCGTCGATTCGCTTGCCGAACGGCGATTTTCCCCCAGCTATGGCCGGCATTTCGATACCGCCTGGAAGCTCGCGGTGCAGGCCGTCCTGGCCCTCGTCTTTGTCGGCATCTTCTGGGGGGTGCTGCATCTTGGCGCTGCCCTGTTCGCCATGCTGGGCATCGACGCCGTTACGCGGTTGATCGGGGAACGGTGGTTCGCCATTCCCGCCACCACCCTGGCCCTGGCCGTGTCGGTCCAGGCCACCGACGTGCAGCCGGCGCTGATTCGCGGCGCCCGCTCGGTTGCCCTGACCCTGTTCTCCTGGCTGCTGCCTCTGCTGGCCCTGATCCTGTTGGGTTTCCTCGCCACCCTGGCGGTGGTTTCCCTGGACCCCCTGTGGCGCACGGGCAATGCCACCGCCCTGCTGCTGACCGCGGCGGCCGGGCTGGTCCTGCTGATCAACAGCGCCTATCAGGACGGCGCCGGCGAGGCGACGCGCTCGCGGGTCAAGCGCTGGACGGCACTTCTCGCCTGTTTCGAACTGCTGCCCCTGGTCGCCCTGGCCGGTCTTGCTCTGGCGTTGCGGGTCGGCCAGCATGGCTGGACGACCGCGCGCATCCTGGCCGCGGCGGCCATCGTCCTGGCCGCACACCATGCCATCGGCTACGTCATGGCCGCGCTTGCCTCCCGGTCCTGGCTGAAGCGCATCGAAGGGGTCAATTTCGTCGGGGCCTATCTTGGCCTGGCCCTGGTCGCCGCCCTGTTCACGCCCCTGGCGGATCCGGCCCGGCTGATGGTCGCAAACCAGATGGCCCGCCTGAAATCGGCTGCCGTAACGGCGTCGGAATTCGACTTCGCCGCCCTCAAATTCGACGGCGCCCGCTGGGGTGCCGCCGCCTTGGCCGAACTGGCGACGGGGACGACCGGGGCCGATGCGGTGGCGATCGCCGCCGGCGCCACGGCGGCGTTGGCGGCGACGTCGCGTGTTGTGGCCGATCGTACAGGCGTCGCCGTGCCCATCGAAGCGGCCGCCAGCCGGGTCACGGTCTATCCCGTCGGGCGGACCCTGCCGGGGGCGTTTTACCAGGCCGCCTACGCGGCCTTCGCCGAACAGAGCCGGCCGTCATGTTTCGAGCGGCGCGCCGACAATTGTGTCGCACGACTCATCGCCCTGACACCGGGCGGGGCCGAGGCGGTCCTCCTGGTCCATGGCCGGGCGGGCAGCCTGTTCGAGCAGGATGGCGCAGGGCAGTGGCGGCACACGGCGGAGACGGCGCCGGACGACAGCTGCGGCAGCTTGCCGGAAGGGATCTATCGCGGCGATATAGGGGTGGCGCCCCATCCCTGGCCCGACCTGATGGTGGGCGGCGACCGCCTGTCATTGCGGCCGCTGCGGGCCGGGTGCAATCCCGACTGACAGGCGCCGGATGGTGCTGGTGCCCGCTGCCGGAATCGAACCGGCATGGCCGAAGCCGAGCGATTTTAAGTCGCTTGCGTCTACCAATTTCGCCAAGCGGGCCCGGCGCGATCGATTGCGCGCCGTGGCCCGTCCGTCAAGCGGCGATTGCCCAGGGCCTTAATTGAGCACCGAGTAGCCGCGGCCGCGCATGCAGTTCTCGATGATGCGGCGCTTCTCCTGGTCGGTCTTGATCGCCGCCCGTGCCGCACCGCCGGCAGCGCCGACGCCGGCACCGGCCGCCGCACCCTTGCCGAAATCGCCCGAGAACGACCCGATGATGCCACCGGCGACCGCGCCGACTGCGGCACCGCCCAGGGCGTTGCTGCCGACTTCGTTGGCCACCGGCACCTGGTCGGCCAGGGTCTGGCATTCCGCGAGATCATACTGGTAGCGGCCCGGAGGGGCCTGCGACGTGGCCGGGTCGACGACCGGGCGGTAATTATTGGCGCAGGCGCCAAGCAGGACGAGAGGTATGGCGAGAAAGAAAGTCGTGCGCACGGAATCCACTCCTTGAAAGACGAGAGCGCGGCCAGCGCGTTCGGGTCATCGACAGACTAACAACGATTCATGAAATCGGTTGCGTCGTCCGGTAAAAGCCTGCGCCGACCATGGCGGTCAGGCGCCGCGCTCGCCTTGATCGACCGCAATGCCGGCGGCACCCAGCGCGCGGTCCAGGGCCGCCGCCGCCCGCTGCAAAGCGCCGTCGTCGTCACCGCGCAGAACCAGTGCCGTGCCAAGCCGGTTTTGCCGCCAGAACGGATAGCTGCCCATCTCGACGCCCGGATGGGCCGCCTGCAGCGCCTCGAACAGATCGGCGATCCGCCCCTCGCCGACCAGCACCGAGACCGTATGGGACAGCATGGGGGCGCCGCCGGTGACCAGGCTTCGGGCATTGTCGAGCTGGGCGCGCATGATCGCCGGGACGCCGGCCAGCACCAGGACATTGCCGATGGCAAAGCCGGGCGCCTTGGAGATCGGATTGTCGATCAGGCCGGCGCCCTGGGGCACCCTGGCCATGCGGCGGCGGGCGGCATTGAGCTCGCCCGGCGGATAATAGGCCTCGAGCAGGGCGAGCGCCTCGGGATGCTCGATCAAGGGCAGCCCGAAAGCCGTGGCGATCGATGCGGCCGTGATGTCGTCATGGGTCGGTCCGATGCCGCCGGTGGTGAACAGATAATCATAGCCGGAGCGCAGGGCGTTGACGGCGGCGACGATCTCGGCCTCGACATCGGCAACGATCCGAGCCTCGCGCAGGCGCAGGCCCCAATGGTTGAGGGTCTTGGCGAGATGGGCCAGATTGGCGTCCTGGGTTCGGCCCGAAAGAATCTCGTTGCCGATGATCAGGACCGCCGCGGTTACCGGACGTTGGGTCATCGCCGCGAATGGTAGCATCCCCCGGGGCCCGGAGAAGAGTTTCCGATGCATTACGAGCTTGGCCTGGCCGGCGGTGTCCTGCTTCGCCGTTACAAGCGTTTCCTGGCCGATATCCGCCTCGACGATGGCCGCGAGGTGGTTGCCCATTGCGCCAATCCCGGGGCCATGCTGGGGGTGGCGGTGCCGGGCGCCCGGGTCTGGCTGGAGCCCGCCCGGGGCGCGTCCCGCAAGCTCGCCTGGTCGTGGCGCCTGGTCGAGGTCGACGGCACCCTGGTCGGGATCGACACCAGCCATCCCAACCGCATCGTCGCCGAGGCCCTGGCGGCGGGCGCGATCGCAGAGCTTGCCGGTTATGACCGCGTGCAGGCCGAGGTCCCCTATGGCCGCAACAGCCGGATTGACTTTCTGCTTGGCGGCGGTGGCCGCCCCGACTGCCTGGTCGAGGTCAAGAACGTCCATCTGGTCCGCCGGCCCGGCCTGGCCGAGTTTCCCGACTGCGTCACCGCGCGGGGCACCAAGCATCTGCGCGAGCTTGGCGACCAGGCGGCGGCGGGCCGGCGGGCGGTGATGCTGTATGTGGTCCAGCGCGGCGATTGCCGGCGCTTTGCCCTGGCCCGCGACATCGACCCCGGCTATGCGGCGGCATTCGCGTCGGCGCAGGCTCGCGGTGTCGAGGCGCTGTGCTATGCTTGCACCGTTGCCGTCAACGGCGTTGCGCTGGCGGGCCGGCTTCCCATATTCATGGACCCATGACGACCATCGAATCCAAACTCCACGCCGTCGAGGCGTCCGATGCCTATGCCGGCCGGCGGAGCGCCGGCATCAAGATCCACGATGCTGCGGCCTTCGACGGCATGCGCGCCGCCGGCCGACTGGCCGCGCAGTGCCTCGACATGCTGGCGCCGCTGGTCCGGCCCGGGGTGACCACCGGCAGCCTGGACGACGCGGCGCGCGCGTTCATCGTGGACCATGGTGCCTTTCCCGCTCCGTTTCAGTACCGGGGGTTCCCCCGGTCGGTCTGCACCTCGGTCAATCACGTCATCTGCCACGGCATTCCCGGCGACAAGGTGCTGAAGTCCGGCGATATCGTGAATATCGACGTGACCACCCTGCTCGACGGCTGGCACGGCGACACCAACCGCACCTATCTGGTGGGGGACGTTCCGCTGAAGGCGCGGCGGCTGGTCGAGGTGACCTATGACTCGATGATGGCCGGCATCGGGGCGATCCGCCCCGGGGGCCATTTCGGCGATATAGGGGCGGCCATCCAGGACTATGCGGAAGGCTTTGGCTATTCGGTGGTGCGGGATTTTTGCGGTCACGGCC
>JAJFJE010000287.1 GCA_021774355.1 Alphaproteobacteria bacterium | reverse complement strand
ATGGTCTCGTAATTGGGCAATATGCCGACCAGGAAGGTCGACAGACCCATGATGGTGATGGTGATCAGGAAGGTATATTTGCGCCCGACCAGATCGCCCAGCCGGCCGAACACCAGGGCGCCGAAGGGGCGCACCGCAAAGCCGGCAGCGAACGCCAGCAAGGTGAAGATGAAGGCGGCAGTCTCGTTGACGCCGGAGAAGAACTGCTTGGAGATGACCAGGGCGAGGGATCCGTAGAGGTAGAAGTCGTACCACTCGAAAACCGTGCCGAGCGAGGAGGCGAAAACCACCTTGCGCTTTTCTTTCGAACTGATGGCGTCCGTCGGATCGCCCGCTGCCGTCACACTGACCATGGGGATGCTCCTGTTGTTTCCTCGGCCGGCGGCAGGCGCTTCGTGCGCGTGCTTGCGTCGTCCCGGGGACAGGCTGCCCCTGATCGGTGGTTTTGAGAGCCCCGACAAAAGTCTAGTAGGGCGCCGTCAGCGCCCGAGCGGGTCGAAGGCCCAGGGCCGGATGCTGCCGAATATGGCCAGCCGCCGGGCACCGGCACGGGCGTCGCCGCGGCGGTGGAAACCCAGCGTATCCGCAACGATCAGGCTGTTGGCGGCAACCGGCAGGGGCCGGGCCGGGCCGAGGCCGAGCGTGGCCAGGTCGCCGTCGAGAAAGCGGAAGGCGCCGCCCGTGCCCGGGGTGCCGTCCCGGCGCGCCTGACAGGCAAGCCGGGCCTGCTCGTGCTCCCAGGCCAGGCGGGCGTCGGTCAGAATATGGCTCTTGGGGACATAGACGAAGGGACCGTCCTCGTCGGTGACCGGGTCGACGAAGTACCACAGCTTTATGTTGCTGAAAAACGTGTCGCGGTGCAGGACCTTCTGGTCGTCCGGGTTGCGCGCCTGGTCGCCGTTGACCGTCTGGTAGATCCAGAATTTCCGCCGCGGGACGGCCATGCCGACGGCGGTCCGGCTCAGCCCGGCCAGCCGGGCATTGCCGCAGAACGCCGTGGTCCGGGGCAGGCTGTCCCGGTCGATCCGCAGGAAGCGGTTGAGGGTGCCGCCGTCGAAGCGGTCGAATCCCCAGGGCGCCGGACGCTTCGGCCCGAAGCCGGGCAGGTCGTTGGGGCGGATCGGGGTGTGGCGCTCGGCGGCGGCCGCCGCCGCGTGGAGTTCGGTTCGGAGGGCATCGAACGCCGGCCCCGGCAGAAAGTCCGGAACGACCACATAGCCGTTTTCCGCGAGGGCCCGGGCCGCGGCATCGGTCGCAAGACGGCACTGGCGGCGCCGAACGCCTGTGCACCAGCGCGCCACCTGCATCCGTCGGACATGCAGACCGCGCTCGTTCCAGGTCGGATGGCCGATCCAGCGATCGTCGAAGCTCTTGGCAGAAGTCAGAATAGGCCACATGACGTCCGCTACGCACTCCTTCGGTCCTACGCCGGAGAGTATAGCGGGCCGCGGGTCGGTTTGACGACCGTCCCGGCCCGCACCCGCGCGGTCGCCGTGGACAGCGCGCCGCGCGCGCGCTTCCATGGGGGCGGGAGGTCCCGATGCTTCAGGATTGGGTGGTCCTGCTTTTATCGCTGAGCTATATCGGCGTCCTGTTTGCCCTGGCCAGCTGGGGCGACTGGCGGCCGGTCGCCGGCGCGCGCGGCCAGAACGCCATCTATGCCCTGTCGCTGGCGATCTACTGCACCTCCTGGACCTTCTATGGCAGCGTCGGCCGGGCCGCTGCCTCCGGCCTCGATTTCGCGCTGATCTATGTCGGGCCGATTGCCGTGATGCTGTTCGGCCACCGCCTGCTGGCGCGGATGGTGGCGCTGGCCCAGCGCTACAACGTCACCTCGATTGCCGATTTCATCGGCGCCCGCTATGGCAAGAGCCGCGCCGTATCGGCCCTGGTCACGCTGATCGCGGTGGTCGGCGTGGTGCCCTATGTCGCCCTCCAGCTCAAGGCGGTCACGGTCAGCTTTGCCGCCCTGGTCGGTACCGAGGATCGCAGCGCCTTCGCCTCGTGGCAGGACACGGCCCTGATCGTCGCCTTGCTGATGGCGCTGTTCACCATGCTGTTCGGCATCCGCCGGGCCCAGGCGACCGAGCAGCACCGCGGCATGATGCTGGCCATCGCCTTCGAATCCCTGGTCAAGCTGACGGCGTTCCTGGCGGTCGGGCTGTTCGTTCTGGTCCAGGCCGGGGGACCCCTGGCCTTGTTCGACGGGATCGTCGCGCGGCCCGACCTGGTCGAACGCTTCTCGGGCGACGATCTCGGCCCGGCCTGGATCACCCTGAGCGTCCTGTCGGCCTGCGCCTTTCTGTGCCTGCCCCGGCAATTTCATGTCGCCGTGGTCGAACATGGCCCAGGCAGCCACCTCAAGCCCGCCCGCTGGCTGTTTCCGCTCTATCTGGTCGGCATCAACATCCTGGTCGTGCCGATTGCCGCGGCCGGGCTGCTCGGCCTGCCGGCGGGCAGCAATCCCGATCTCTATGTGCTGGCCCTGCCCATGGCCGCCGGCGCCGACACCCTGTCCACCCTGGTCTTTATCGGCGGCCTCAGCGCCGCCACCAGCATGGTCATCGTCGCCTGCCTGGCGCTCTCGATCATGGTGTCCAATGAATTGGCGATCCCCCTGTTGCTTCGCCTGCGCCAGTTGCGCGGCCAGGAATCCGGGCGGGTGGTGGTCGCCGTCCGGCGCAGCGCCGTGGTTCTCGTTCTCGGCCTGTCCTACGTCTACGAGCGGGGCCTTGCCGGCGACCTGACCCTGGTCTCGATCGGGCTGATTTCCTTTGCCGCCGTCGCCCAGTTCGCCCCCGCACTGGTCGGCGGGCTGGTCTGGCGCGGCGGCCATCGCGTGGGCGCCCTTGCCGGACTGGCCGGGGGCTTTGCGGTGTGGGCCTATGCCCTGTTCCTGCCCTCGGTCGGGATCAGCGTCACGGCAGCGGGGGTGCCGCCCCTGGCGCCCCTCCTGCCGCCGGTGATGGCCGGGCTCGATCCGCTCAGCCAGGGGGTGTGGGGCAGTCTCGCCCTCAATCTCCTGCTCTATGTGATCGGTTCCGCCCTGGGCCGGGCGCGGCCGCAGGACGTCGCCCAGGCGCTGGCCTTTGTCGACGCCCGCCCGCCGGGCCTGGATCCCGCCGCCGGCGGGCCCGGCGCGCCGGGAATGGAGGAACTGAAGCGCCTGTTCGCCCGCTTTGTCGGCACCACCCAGGCGACCGCCGCCTTTGCCGAACTGCCGCGTGGGCACGGCGATCCGGTAGCATTTACCGAACGCCTGCTGGCAGGGGTGATCGGCGCCGCTTCGGCCCGGGTCGTGCTGGCCTCGGCCTGGCCGCGGGTCCGCCTGTCCGGGCGCGAGGTGCGGGCCGTGCTGGACGAGGCGAGCGAGGCGATCCGGCAGAACTACGCCTTGCTGCGGACCAGCCTCGACCATGTCAGCCAGGGCATCGGGGTGTTCGATGGCGGCCATCGCCTGGCCACCTGGAACCAGCAATTCTTCGATCTCCTGGGGCTTGCCGGCCTGGGTCCCCGGGTCGGCCTGTCCCTGTCCGACATCACGGCGGCGGCCGGTCTCGACCCGGCGATGCGCGGCCGGCGGGTCGAGGAGGTGGTCGGCAGCGACGGCCGCCATCTCGAATTACGGCTCGATCCCATGCCCGATGGCGGCCTGGCGATCACCGCCACCGATGTGACCGAGCGGCGCCGGGCCGAGGCGGCCTTGCGTCAGGCCAATGAGACGCTGGAGGCCCGGGTCGCCCTGCGCACCACCGACCTGACCCGGGTGATCGCCGAACTGGACCAGGCCAAGCGCGCGGCGGAAGAGGCAAATCTGGGCAAGACACGGGTCCTCGCCGCGGCCTCCCACGACCTGCTGCAGCCGTTGCACGCCGCCCGGCTGTTCACCGCCGCCTTGGCCGACAAGGCGGCGGCGGAGCCCCTGGTCGGCAAGGTCGACCAGAGCCTTGGCGCCGTCGAGGCGCTGCTTGACGCCCTGCTCGATATCGCACGGCTCGACCAGGGGGCGCTGACCGCAGACGTGCAGCCCCTGGCCCTCGGGCAGTTGATCGAGACGATCGCCGCGACCATGGCGCCGCTGGCCGAGCGCCGGCGCATCGCCCTGATCGTGGTGCCCAGCCGCGCCGTGGTGCTGTCCGATCCCGGGCTGCTGCGCCGGGTGCTGCAGAATCTGCTGTCCAACGCCATCCGCTACAGCGATCCGGCCCGTTCCCGGGCGCGCGTGCTGATCGGCGTCCGGCACCGCCAGGGCCGCCTGGCCGTCGAGGTGTGGGACAGCGGCCCCGGCATCGCGCCCCATCACCGCCGGGAGATTTTCGGCGAATTCGTCCGCCTGCCCGGTCCCCCGGAGGGCGGCCGCCGCGGCCTTGGCCTGGGGCTCGCCATCGTCGAACGGATCTGCCGCCTGCTGGGCCACGGCATCGAGCTGGAATCGACCCTCGGCCGGGGGTCGGTGTTTCGCATCCTGCTGCCCCAGGCCGACCGGATGCCCAGCGCCGTGCCGACACCGACGCCGCTTCCGGCCGAGCCGCAGGATGCGCCCCTCGCCGTGCTGGTAGTGGACGACCAGCCCGCCATCCGGGACGCCATGCGGGTCCTGCTGGAGGGCTGGTGCTGCCAGGTGGCCTGCGCCGCCAGTCTGGACGAGGCCCAGCCCCTGGCGGCGACCGCCGACCTCCTGCTGGTCGATTATCACCTGGGCGAGGGCAGCGACGGGCTGGCCGCGATCGCCGCCCTGCGTCGGCAGTTGGGCTGGGCCGTGCCCGCGGCACTGGTCACCGCCGACCGCGACCAGCAACTGGCGCAGGCCGCCCGCCGCCATCAGGTCGCCCTGCTGCCCAAGCCGGTCAAGCCGGCCGCCCTGCGCGCCCTGGTCGACTATCACCGGAAGGAGGCCGGGCGGCGGGCGGCGGGCTAGCGCATCTTCAGGCGAAACGGACTCCGGATCGCCGTCCGAAGGCACATAAATTCAAGACGATAGACTATTGGCGGACGGCCGCGCAGCGGGTCGACGGCAGGGCACGACGGCCGCCGGCGGGGTCCTGCGCCAGGCGCTAGGGCGATTGCGGCCGGTCGAGCAGGCGGGCGGCGATCACCGCCTGGGTGCGGCTGTGGACCCCCAGCTTGCGCAATATCGCCGTGACATGGGCCTTGATGGTCGCCTCGCCGACCCCCAGTTCGTAGGCGATCTGCTTGTTCAACAGGCCCTTGGCGACCATTGCCAGGACCTTTGTCTGCTGCGGTGTCAGTTCGCCGCCATTGCCGTCCAACACGCTCTCGCCTGCCGTGCGTGCGGCTTCGGGCAGCCAGATTTCGCCGTCCAGGATGTGGGCGATGGCTTCGGCGATGCTGGACAGCGAACTGGATTTCGGAATGAAGCCGGCCGCGCCGAATTCGATGGCCCGGCGCATCACCGCGACATCTGTGGTGGCCGAGAGGATGGCGGCGGGCACTGCCGGGTGGCGGGCACGCAGACGGGTCAGCCCGGTGAAGCCGTCCATCCCGGGCATGTTGAGGTCGAGCAGGACAAGATCGACGGCGTCATGACGGTCGAGCGCTGCGAGGGCATCGGGCAGCGAGCCGACATCGACGACGGTGATGGCACTGGGCTGGCTAAGCAAGGCATGCTTGACCGCGTCGCGGACCAGCGGGTGGTCGTCGGCGATGATGATCGTCCAATGCGCCGCTTCGCCCATGCGGCTCTCCTCCCATTTATGGCAACAGTGTAACGTGCTCCCCGCGCCGGTACAGCCCATAGGTGACGTTGTTTTTCCGATACTGTCCTTTGCCGACACACTCGCTTATGGTCGCCGCCATTCCGTTACGATCGAGAGCCATTATGCCGACTGCCATGACCACCGACGAAGCCGAGCGTCTTGCCGCGCTTGAAACCCAGGCCGCGCAGCTTGAAGGAGTCACCGGCGGCGATGCCTTGGCCGCGTTCATGACCGCCCTGCGCCAGGAGATGGATCGTCTGATGGCCGGCCGGCGCGGCGAGGTCGCCGCCAACGCCCTGGATCGTCTGGGAGAGCTTTCCGGTCTGGCCGGTCATCCCCGTCTGCGGGCGGTCGTCGCCATGATGGGCATCCAGGTGCGGTTGGTCGCCGGGCGGGCCCAGGAGGTTGCCGAACCGGTGCTCAAGGTTCGCCGGGCGATCGCCGATCTGGGCACCACGGCGTCCCTGGTGGCGGCCAGCCTGGAGGCCGATCTGGAACAGGCGGTGGCGGCGGCCCACGAGGCCTGCGGGGCGGTTGAACAGGCGTGTCAGGCCCTGGCCAAGGCGATCGCCCTGCGCGCGACCCTGGTCGGCCGCCAGGGCCTGCCCGACCAGCGGCCGCAATTGGCGATGAGCCGCAACGCCCTGGCCCGGCTGCTGCTGCGGGCCGGCCGCCCGGGCGAGGCAATCGACGTCCTGGACGATTGCCTGGATACCCTTGCCCTGCTGGCCAATGAAGATGGCGGGCTGGGACCCCAGCTGTTCAACCTGCGCTGCGCCGTGACCAACCGGCTGGGCCGCGCCTATGCCGCCGAGGGCCGCGACGGCGACGCCCTGGTCCAGTTCCGGGCCGCCGTCGAGGCCATGCGCAGCCTGGTCGAAGCCCCGGGGGGCGAGCCCTTTCTCCACGACCTGCTGCATGCCCTCGGCGATCTCGAGGCGGCGGAGCGCAAGGCCGGCAATGGCGGCGTCGCCGACGAGCTGCAGCGCGAAGGGGTGCGCCGCCACGCCCACCATCATCACTGAGGCTCAAGGACGGGGCGGCGCCACCTTGCTGCCGGCGGCCCGGGGCAGCGGCACCGCCTCGATGTCCATGCCGGCGGTGCTGGTCGCCCGCCGGCGCATGGCGGCGAAGCGGGCAAACAGATTGTCGCCCCGGGCGAGCAGGGTCTCGGGCGGGCCGGCGGCGGTGATCCGCCCGTCTTCCAGGCAGCAGACCTGGTCCGCGACCCGGGCGGCGAAGTCGACGTCATGCTCGATGACGATGACGGCAATCTCGCGGCCCAACCCGCGCAGCACCGCGGCCAGGCGCAGGGCGCTTTCGGCATCGACCCCGGTGGTCGGCTCGTCGACCAGCAACAGGCGGGGTTTCACGATCAGCCCGCGGGCCAGGGCCAGCAGCCGCCGCTGACCGCCGGACAGGACCCCGGTCCCCGCGGTCGCCGTCACCGGCACGGCCAGCGGGTCGTCGGGCGACAGTTGGGCCAGGGCCGGCCACAGGCCAACCCGTTCGAGGGCGCCACGGCACCCCTGGTCGTCGGCGTGGGGCGCCGCCAGGGCCAGGTTTTGCCGGATGGTTCCGCCGATCAGGAGGGGGAACTGGGACAGCACGGCGACCTGCCGGCGCAGGCTGTCGACGGTCAGGGCGCCGACCGGCTGTCCGCCCACGGCAATGGTGCCGGAGTCCGGCTCATAGAGCCGCAGCAGCAGCCGCAACAGCGAGCTCTTGCCGCTGCCCGAGGCGCCGATCAGGGCGCTGACCCCCCGTTCGGGAAAGTGATGGCTGAAGTTCCGAAGGATCTTGGGCTCGCCTCCGGGTGGGTATCCGAAGGTTACGTCATCGAAGCGCACCGAGCCGTCGGCCAGGGCGACATCGGCGGCACCGGGCGCGTCGCGGACATCCGGCTGGGCGTCGAGGATGTCGCCGATCGGCTTGATGTTGGGCCAGGTGACGGTCAGGCTGGCATAGAACCCGGCCAGATCCTGCAGCGGCGCGATCACCTGGGGCACCAGCAGATAGAGCGCGATCAGCGGCGCGATCTGGCTGGCCTCGGTCAGGGCCAGGGCGGCATAGATCAGGATCGCCGCCTGCAGGGCCATGGGGACCGCCGACTGGAACTGGTTGGCGATTTCGCGGCGCAGGCTGGCGCGCAGATTGGCCCGCAGCAATTGGCCGAGGCGGGTGGCCAGGGCCAGGCTGCGCTGGGGGATCGCGCGCATCAACTGGACTTCGACCGGCTGGGCCGTCGAATTGGCCAGTTCCTCGGCAAAGGCCACCTGGGCCGCCCGGGCGCTCTCGAAGGCGGCGCGCAGATAGCCCGACAGCAGGATGGCGCCGAGCGGCAGGCCGATCACCAGGCACAGCAGGATGGCGCCGGTGGCGGGCGCGACCGCGCCGGCGCGCAGATTTTCCACCAGCAGGCTGAGGCCGAACACCAGGCCGATCCCGTTGACCACCGGATAGGCCAGCAGGTCGCGCAGCACCGGCTGCACCCCGGGGGCAAAATTATTGATGATCTGGGTCATCTCGGGCGCCGAGACCCGGGCATGAAACTGCGGCCCCAGGGCCAGGGCGCGGTCATGGAGCAGCTGCTGCAGTTGCGCCTGCATGCGGCCATTGGACCAGGCCAGCACCAGCCGGTTGCCGATGGCGGTGACGATCGCCAGGACCGCAACGACTGCCAGCATCACCGACAGGCCGGTCAGGCTGTCCGGCAACAGGGCCGTGATCGGCCCGGCCGGGATGGCGCCCTGGCCGGTCAGATGGCCGAGCAGCCGGGTCATGGTCTGGACCGTCAAGGGCTGCATCACGGTGGCGATCGTCGAGACCACCAGGGCCAGGGCGAAGGCGCCGGGCGCCCGGCCGGCCACCAGCAGCGCCCAGCGCAGCAGGGCGCCGGGCCGCAACGGGCCCGCCGGTGGCCGGCGAAACGGTGCCGACAGGGGTGCCCCCAGGACCGTCATGCCTGAAATTGGCATGGCCATCTTGACGGCGCCCGGGGGCAGGGGATCAGGTCTGGCGTTCGGCATGGGCCTTGAGAATGGTCTTGAGTTCGAACTGGCGCAATCGGGGCCAGCGGCCGAGCAGCAGGGCACACAGGCCGGAAACGGCCGGCGTGGCGAAACTGGTGCCGGTCTTGACGGTGTAGCCGCCGCCCGGCGCGGCCGCCACCACCTCGGTGCCGCGGGCGGCGAATTCGATCAGCCCGGCGGGATTGAAGCCGACCGCGAAGCAGGACGGCAGGTCGCCGTTGTCGACCGCGAGAACGCTGGAGAATTCCGCCGGATAGCCCTCGTCCGTCACGGGCACGTTACGCCGGGCGGCGACCACCAGCTGGCCACGGCCATAGGCGCTTTCGCATTGCCGCAACACCGCCTCCTTCTGGCTGGCCGGGATCGACAGGCTCATGTTGATCAGGCGGAAGCGCCGGCTGAGACAATACCGGAAGGCCTCGACCGAGGCGGTGGGGTTGCCCTTGTTGCGGGCGTCGAGCACCCGGATGTCGAACAGCCGGGCATTGGGCGCGATGCCCGCGATGATACTGGCGACGGCGGTGCCGTGGCCGAAGCTGTCGTTGTTCGTGCCGCTGGCAAGGGGCGTGACGGCCATGACCCCGGCACCCGCCGGGTCGACGGCATATTGCTCGATCACCCGGTCCCGCAGGTCGGGGTGGCTGGCATCGATACCGCTGTCGATGACCGCGACATCGACCGGAGCGAGGGCGCTGCTGCGGGACAGGGTTTCGAAATCGACGGTCAGGGCCGCCGTCAGCTCGGCCAGGGGCATGGTGCCGCGGTCACAGGGCGAGGGCGGCGAGCTGCTCGATCACGGCCGCCAGCTTGGGCAGCCGATCGGGCCGGCGGCGCGCCACCTCGTCGATGGCGGCCCGGATCCGGGCTTCGTCGTCGCCATAGCCGCTGGTGGTAGCGGGACCTGCCCCGCCGGTCGAACTGGCAAGCTGGTGATGCTGGTCCAGGAGCAGGGCCGCGACGGTGGCGAAATTGCCGTAGCTGCGGCCGTCCTCGGTGGCGAAGCGCTGTCCCGGTGTGAAGCGCACCGCGGTCAGCACGCCGACCAGCCGGTCGCCGGAGACCATGGGTGCGGCCAGCACCGCCTGGGGCGCGCCCTCGGCCCCGGTGGGCTGGTCCATGTCGTCGACCACCCGGAAGGTGGGGGCGCCGATCTGGACCTCGTGGGTCAGGGCGGCCAGGCCGGTGAGGCCGGAGCCGATCGGCACGCGCTGGCCCAGCAGGCCGCTGGGGCCGTCGCCGGACATCATCACGAAGCGCAGGTCGTTGGCCGGCTCGTCATAGGCAAGGACCGATCCCGAATCGGCCCCGACAGCCCGCACGGCGGTTTCCAGCAGCAGCTGCAGGACACCCTCCTCGCGGGTGTCCGGCGCGATTCCCAGATAATGGCTCAGCAGCTTGCGTTCCGCCGTCATGGTGCATCCCCGTTGCCCGCCTGACCCGACTCTAAGCCGCTATGCGGCCCGGTTGAACCCATTCCTTGGCAGGTCGCGGCGGCCGGCCACGACAGCGGGCGCGGCGTCCTCTGTCACCCGGGCTCGCCAAGGCCCGTCCGCGCCCGGGTCTCGCGCCCACGCCCGGGGTCTCGCCCACGCCCGGCGTCTGTCGTCCGCGCCCTCTCCCCTTGCGTCATGACCGGGCTTGACCCGGTCACCCACGTGTCCGTGGCAGGCCCGGTGTTCCCGTGGATGGCCGGCACGGTGGCCGGCCATGACGGTTGGGGGGCAGGGCGCCTTGTTCGTCCTCGCCCCCGGGGCCTCGTCCGCGCCCGGCGTCGCCCGTCCGCGCCTTCTCCCCTTGCGTCATGACCGGGCTTGACCCGGTCATCCACGTGTCCGTGGCGGACCCGGGAACATATTTTCATCGCGCGAATAACGCGAATAAGACAATCTAAAAGGGAAGGGAGCCCTGAACGCGATGCTCGGAGGGTGGACCTACATCGTCACCAACAGGCCGAATGGCACGCTCTATCTGGGTGTGACGAGCAATCTGACGCGCCGCATCTGGGCGCATCGAACTGCCGCGGTCGATGGCTTCACCAAGCGCTACGGCCTGAAGCGACTGGTGTGGTTCGAGCATCATGGGACCATCGTGGACGCCATCCAGCGCGAGAAGACCATGAAGCACTGGCCGCGGGCCTGGAAAATCCGGGTGATCCGCGAGTCCAACCCGACCTGGACGGACCTCTTCGAGACCATTCTGTGATCCCTTGCGTCATGACCGGGCTTGGCCCGGTCATCCACGTGTTCGTGGCGGGCGCGGTGGTCCCGTGGATGGCCGACACGGGGGCCGGCCATGACGGTGGGGGGAGGGGCCGCGCCCTCGTTCGTCCTTGCCGCCGCCCTCTCCCCTGGCGTCATGACCGGGCTTGACCCGGGCATCCACGTGTCCGG
>JAJFJE010000286.1 GCA_021774355.1 Alphaproteobacteria bacterium | reverse complement strand
CTGGTGCGTCGGGCCATCCTCGCCCAGGCCGATCGAGTCATGGGTCATGACATAGCCGACCCGCAGCCCCATCAGTGCCGACAGCCGGATCGCCGGCCGGCAATAATCGGAAAAGACCAGGAAGGTCCCGCCATAGGGGATCACCCCGCCATGAAGGGCGAGGCCGTTCATGGCCGCGGCCATGGCATGTTCGCGCACCCCGTAATGGACGTAGCGGCCGGCAAAGTCGCCCGGCTTCACAATCCCCTGGTCCTTGGTCAGGGTGTTGTTCGACCCGGTGAGGTCGGCCGAGCCGCCCAGGGTCGTGGGCACCACCCGGTTGACCAGGCCCAGCGCCGTTTCCGAGGCTTTGCGGGTCGCGACCGCGGGACGCTCGGCCGAGATCTTGGCCTTCAGGGCGTTGATCTCGGCCCCGAGAGCCGCCGGCAGCAGGCCGGTCATGGCGGCCAGGAAGGGTTCCCGGGCCGCGGCGGGGGCGGCGGCCAGGCGGTCGCGCCACGCCGCTGCCGCCCGGGCGCTGGCGGTGCCGGCGGCGCGCCAGGCGCCCAGGATCGGGGCTGGGATGTCGAACGCCGGATAGGGCCAGCCCAGCTTGGCCCGGGCCCCGGCAATCTCCTCGGCGCCAAGCGGGCTGCCATGGGTCGACGACTTGCCTGCCTTGGTCGGCGCGCCATAGCCGATGGTGGTCCGGCAGGCGATCAGGCTGGGCTTGCCGGCGCCCTTGGCCCGGGCGATGGCAGCCGACACCGCTGCGCCATCATGGCCGTCGACCTGGTCGGTGGCCCAGCCCGAGGCGGCAAAGCGGGCGCGCTGGTCATCGGAAACGGTCAGGTCGGTGGGGCCGTCGATCGAAATGTGGTTATCGTCGAACAGGACAATCAGGCGGTCCAGTTTCAGATGGCCGGCCAGCGAGATCGCCTCGTGGCTGATGCCTTCCATCAGGCAGCCGTCGCCGGCAATGACATAGGTCCAGTGGTTGACCAGGTCGGCCCCGTGGCGGGCCCGCAAATGGGCCTCGGCCAGGGCGAAGCCGACGGCATTGGCGATGCCCTGGCCGAGCGGCCCGGTGGTCGTCTCGATGCCGGCGGCATGGCCGAATTCGGGGTGGCCGGCCGTGGGCCTGCCGAGCTGGCGGAAATTCCGGAGGTCGTCCAGGCTGACACTGTCATAGCCCGTCAGGTAGAGCAGGGCATAAAGCAGCATCGAGCCATGCCCGGCCGACAGCACGAAACGGTCGCGGTCGGCCCAGGCGGGGTCCGCCGGATCGTACCTCAGATGGTCGGTGAACAATGCGGTGGCCACGTCGGCCATGCCCATGGGCATGCCCGGATGGCCCGACTTCGCCTGTTCCACTGCATCCATTGCCAAGGCCCGGATGGCATTGGCAAGATCCCCTTGCGCGACCCTTTCGGGCGCGATACCCGCAGCATGTTCGGTCATGGAATCTCCACGCCGCCGAAGCCCTCCCCGGCGCGCCGCCTGCTTTGCAGGAAGCCTCGGGACTGTCAACCGACAATCCGGAATGGGCAATGCGTCCGATTGACCCTGCGAGCGCCACAGCACATTCTATGGGATGATTCGGACGCGAGGAGGGCACATCTTGGATCGCATTGCCGTCGCCGAGGCGCGCCTCGCCACTGCCCTGGAGGCCTTGGAAGGCCTTGCCGGCGCCGCCCCCGAAGGCGCCCAGATGGTCGAGCGCCTGCAGGCGGAAAACCAGGCGCTGGCCGCGGCGCTGGACACCGCCCGCAGCGATATCGAGGCCTACGAAGCCCGTCTGGCCGATCTCGCCCGCCCGGGCGCGGCGGCCGGGGACGCCGATATCCGCCTGGCCGAAATGGAAGCCCTGGCCGAGGAGGCCTTTGCCGAGCGCGATCTGGCGCGCTCTGAAAAGGCCCGGGCGGCGGCCGAGGTGACGGCGATCAAGGGCCGCCTGGCGGCGCTCGAGGCGCAGTACAGCCAGCGCCAGGCGGATCTGTTCCGCCTTGAATCGGTCACCGAGACGGCCGCCCGAAAGCTCGACCAGTCGGTGGCGCGGATCGACCGCGCCATCGCCGAATAACCGGAAAACGCGCCATGGCCCAGGTCAGTGTCACCGTCAACGGCCGCAGCTACCGGGTCGCCTGCGAAAGCGGCGAAGAAGCCCAGGTGCGTGATTTTGCCGCCTATCTCCAGAACAAGGTCGAAAGCCTGGGGGGCGCCGTCGCCCAGGCGACCGAGGCGCAGATCCTGCTGATCGCCGGCTTGTTGACCGCCGAGGACCTGTGGCAGCGGGTCAATATGATGGACGAGATCCAGCAGGAAACCGAGCGGCTGAAAACGGAAATCGCCCGCCTGCACGGCGAACTGGCGACCCGCGCGGCGACCCTCGAAGGCCGTGCCGCCCAGGGTCTGGAGCGGGCCGCCGCCCGCATCGAAAGCGTTCTGCCCCGTCTCGAACTGCGCTGACCCGCCCGAACTGCGCTGACCCGCTCGAACCGCGCTGACCCGCAGCCCGGGCAACGCGCCGGCCTGCGCCTCCGCCGGTCCTGGCGGAGATCCGGGCATGCCGGTGCCGGGCGGGCCGACCAAGCCGTCCTTGCCGGCACCCGGCCGGACGCGTCACCGCGTCACCGCGTTGCGCCGCTCGACTCGCGCGGCGCGAACGCGCGACACTCGGCTTCGTCCTTGATCGCTGCGAGCCCCCATGTCGACGGCCCTGTTCAGCCACCGCGCCTGTCTCGACCACGATACCGGCTTCGGCCATCCGGAATGCGCCGACCGTCTGCGGGCCGTCCTGCGCAGCCTCGAGGCCGAGCGGTTCCAGTTGCTCGACCGGGTGGAGGCGCCGCGCGCCAGCCGCGCGCAGCTGATCCGGATCCACGCCCCGGCCTATGTCGACGGCGTGCTGGCGCGCATGCCCCGCACGGTCGAGACGCCGCCGGTTCATCTCGACGCCGATACCATCGTCTCCTATGGCTCCCACGAGGCCGCCCTGCGGGCGGCGGGGGCGGTGGTCGCGGCCGTCGATGCCGTGCTGGGCGGGGCCAACCGCTCGGCCTTTTGTGCGGTCCGGCCGCCGGGTCACCATGCCGAGCCGGATCAGGCCATGGGGTTTTGCATTTTCAACAATGCCGCGATCGGCGCGGCCCATGCCCGCGCGGTTTACGGGCTGCGGCGGGTCGCTGTGATCGATTTCGACGTCCACCACGGCAACGGCACCCAGGCGGCCTTTGCCGCGGACCCGGACCTGTTCTACGGCTCGACCCACCAGTCGCCGCTCTATCCCGGGACCGGGGCGGCCTGCGAACATGGCATTGCCGACAATATCGTGAACGTGCCGCTGGCCGCCGGGGCGGCGGGCGACGCCTTTGCCGCGGCCTATGGCGATCACATCCTGCCCGCCCTGGACCGCTTCGCGCCCGAACTGATCCTGGTCTCGGCCGGATTCGACGGCCATGCCCTGGATCCCCTGGCGGGGCTGCGCCTGCGCGAAGGCGATTTCGTCTGGCTGACAACCGAGCTGGCCGGGCTGGCCCGCCGCCACTGCCGGGGCGGGCTGGTCTCGACCCTGGAGGGCGGCTATGACCTGGCGGCGCTGGCCGCTTCCGCGTCCGCCCATGTGGCGACGCTGATGGCGGCATAGAGCCGCCTGGACTTTATCGTCGCATCGCAATATGAGGCTAGGGATGTCAGAGCCGCCGCTTCCGCCCGATATTGCTTCCCTGGCCTTCGAGGCCGCCCTCAAGGAGCTGGAGACGATTGTCCGCCAGCTCGAAGAAGGGCGTGTCGACCTCGAGGCCTCGATCGACCTCTATGGCCGCGGCGCCCTGCTCAAGCGCCATTGCGAGGCCAAGCTGGCCGCGGCCAAGGCCAAGGTCGACCAGATCGTGGCTGCCGGCGATGGCAGCCTGGCAACGAGGTCCTTTGATGTTGACTGAACCGATCAGTCTCAATCTGGAGGCGGCCTTCGCCGCCGCGGCGCGCGAGATCGAGGCCATGCTCGACCGGCTGCTGCCGTCGCCGGCGGGCCCCGAGACACGGCTGATGGATGCCATGCGCTATGCCGTGCTGAGCGGCGGCAAGCGCATCCGCCCGTTCCTGACCCTGCAGGCGGCGCAATTATTCGGCGTTACCCGGCAATCGGCGTTGCGCACGGCCGCCGCCATCGAATGCATCCACTGCTACAGCCTGGCCCATGACGACCTGCCGGCGATGGACGACGACGATTTGCGGCGCGGCAAGCCGACCCTGCACAAGGCCTTCGACGAGGCGACCGCGATCCTGGCCGGCGATGCGCTGCTGACCTTCGCCTTCGAGGTGGCGGCGGATTACGAGACCCATCCCGATCCCCGGGTGCGGGTCGAACTGGTCTCGCTGCTGGCCCAGGCCTCGGGGTGCCACGGCATGGTGGGGGGCCAGATCGCCGATCTCTCGGCCGCCGGCATGGCCCAGGAACTGAGTGCCGTGATGCGCATGCAGAAGCTCAAGACCGGGGCCATGATCTCCTGCGCCACCGAACTCGGCGCCGTGCTGGGCAAGGCCGACCCGGATGCCCGGCTGGCCCTGAAGGCCTTTGCCCATGATCTGGGGCTGGCCTTCCAGATCACCGACGACCTGCTCGACGTGGTCGGCCGGGTCGAGGACACGGGCAAGCGGGTGCGCAAGGATGCGGACAAGGGCAAGGCCACCTTCGTCTCGATCATGGGCGTCGAGCGGGCCCGGGAGCAGGCCCGCCTGCTCGCCGGGCAGGCGGTGGACCACCTTGCCAATTTCGACGAGCGCGCCCAATTTTTGCGGCTTTTACCCCATTATGTGGTCGAGCGGCGCCGCTGAGCGGCGCCCTGAGGATAGGCCGTGACGATCAGTCCACCGCTCACCCCATTGCTCGACCAGATTGGCTCGCCCGCCGAGCTGCGCCGGCTGACCGAGGACCAGTTGCCCCAGGTCGTCGACGAATTGCGCGCCGAGACGGTCGATGCCGTGTCCCTGACCGGCGGCCACCTGGGCGCCGGGCTGGGGGTGGTCGAGCTGACCGTCGCCCTGCATTATGTTTTCGACACGCCGGACGACCGGCTGATCTGGGATGTCGGTCACCAGGCCTATCCGCATAAGATCCTGACCGGCCGGCGCGACCGCATCCGCACCCTGCGCCAGGGCGGCGGCCTGTCCGGCTTCACCAAGCGGGCGGAGAGTGCCTATGACCCGTTCGGCGCCGCCCACAGCTCGACCTCGATCTCGGCCGGGCTGGGCATGGCGGTGGCGCGCGACCTGGAAGGACGCAGCAACAACGTCGTGGCGGTGATCGGCGACGGCGCCATGTCCGCCGGGATGGCCTATGAGGCGATGAACAATGCCGGCTCGATGGACAGCCGGCTGATCGTCGTGCTGAACGACAACGACATGTCGATCGCGCCGCCGGTGGGGGCCATGAGCGCCTATCTCGCCCGCCTGATGTCGTCCCGCCAATATGTCAATTTCCGTCATCTGGCCAAGCAGATGATCCAGCGCTTTCCCAAGGGGTTCGAACGCACCGCCAAGCGGGCCGAGGAATATGCCCGGGGCCTGGCCTCGGGCGGCGGCACCCTGTTCGAGGAACTGGGCTTCTATTATGTCGGGCCGATCGACGGCCATAATCTCGAACATCTGCTGCCGGTTCTGCGCAATGTCCGGGACAGCGCCAAGGGGCCGATCCTGGTCCATGTCATCACCCAGAAGGGCAAGGGCTATCCGCCGGCGGAAGCGGCGCCCGACAAATATCACGGGGTCGCCCGCTTCGACGTGGCGACCGGCGCCCAGGTCCGGGCGAAGAACAGCGCGCCCTCCTACACGACCGTCTTTGCCGAGACCCTGACCAAGGCGGCGGCCGAGGACAGCCGGATCGTGGCGATCACCGCGGCGATGCCCGCGGGCACCGGCCTCGACCGCTTTGCCGAGCGCTTCCCCGACCGCTGCTTCGATGTCGGCATTGCCGAGCAGCACGCGGTGACCTTTGCCGCCGGGCTGGCCTGCGAGGGGCTGAAGCCGGTCTGCGCGCTCTATTCGACATTTCTGCAGCGGGCCTATGACCAGGTTGTCCACGACGTGGCAATCCAGCGCCTGCCGGTGCGCTTTGCGATCGACCGGGCGGGCCTGGTGGGCGCCGACGGCCCGACCCATGCGGGCGCCTTCGATATCGCCTATCTCGGCTGCCTGCCCGATTTCGTGCTGATGGCGGCGGCCGACGAGACGGAATTGCAGCGCATGGTGATGACCGCCCTGGCCCTGGACGACCGGCCCTCGGCCTTCCGCTTTCCGCGCGGCGAGGGCCGGGGCCTCGACCTGCTGGAGGCGCCCCAGCCCCTGGAGATCGGCCGCGGCCGGGTGCTGCGCGAGGGCAGCCGGGTGGCGATCCTGTCCTATGGGGCCCGCCTGGCCGAGTGCCTGGCGGCGGCCGATGAACTGGCCGCGCGGGGCCATTCCACCACGGTCGCCGACGCCCGCTTCGCCAAGCCGCTCGATAATGACCTGATCCGGCGCCTGGCCCTGGGCCACGAAGTGCTGCTGACCGTGGAAGAAGGCGCGCCCGGCGGCTTTGGTGCCCAGGTGCTGCACAGCCTGGCCCATGC
>JAJFJE010000285.1 GCA_021774355.1 Alphaproteobacteria bacterium | reverse complement strand
GGATCCCGGCTCTGCGCTGCGCTGCGGCCGGGATGACGCGGGGTGTGGGGGCCGGCATGGCATCCCCCCCACAAACCCTCGTCATCCCCGACGGCGCGACAGCGCCGATCGGGGATCTTCCGGTGGCGCGCAGGATCCCGGCTCTGCGCTGCGCTCCGGCCGGGATGACGCGGGCGTTATGGACCGGCCGTCATGGCAGGCTCTCCGCATTGCGGCCGGCCGCCAGGCCTGGGCATCGCGCGAGACCTCTTGTGGGAGCGGCGCCCTAACGCCGGCTGAAACTCAAGGCCGAGCCGTCCTTTTCGTAGAACAGGATGGTGTCGGCCTTATAGCCCAGGGACTCGACCCCCTGGGCCGGAGCCTGCTTTTCGTCCAGGCAGTCCTTCAGGGCGATGGCGTCGCCCTTCCAGGTCCAGCCGCAGGTTACCTTCTGCGCGCCCCAATCGAACAGAATGCCCCGTTCGGAAATGTCCAGCTTCATGTCGCCGAACAGTGCCAGCAGGGTCTTGACCTCCTGCGCCGGCCGCGCCCTGGGGGTATTCAGGCTCTGCCGGCTCTTGACCGGGTCGACCTGCCACAGGCCGACGATTTCGGGCGCCGCCATTGCGGCATCGACGCTGCACAGCCAGCCGGCCAGCGCCAGGACGAGGACGCGAACCATTGCAACTCCGCTCTTGGACGGTTGGTCAATTACGCTTGAAGGTCAGGGCCGACCCGTCGTTCTGGTAGAACAGAATGGTGTCGTCGGGGCTGAGTTCCAGCTTGTCGGGCCCGCCGGGTGCCGGATTCTTGTCCTGGTCGACACAGCCGGAATAAAGGATCCGCTGGCCGTCGCCCCAGGCCCAGTCGCAGGTCACCGATTGCGGTGCCATGGTTGCCGTCATCTTCGCGCCGCCGGTGAAATCGAGCGTCATGGTGCCGAACATGTCCAGCACCGACTTGACCTCGGCCGGGGTCATCTCGCCCCCCTTGACCAGGGACTGCCTGGTCGCGTTGGGGTCAACCGTCCAATGGCCGTCGAGCGACGGGGCGGCGAGCGACGGGGCGGCGAGCGACGGGGCCGCGAGCGCCGCCTGGCTGACCAGGGCGAGCAGAGCGGCGGCAGCAACGGAGCGGAGCACGGGGGGCGACCTCGCAAGGGCTGAGAACGGCGCATATGGCAGCAGGCGCCAGCCTTTCGTCAAGGCCCGCCGGGCCCGCTTGTGCCGGCCCCGGAAAGATTCCATAGTCTTCGCACTCGCGATGAAAAAATTGAGGCCCCGATGAACGCCGCCCTGATCTGGCCGACCGTGGTGCTGGTCCTGCTGACCCTGGCGGTCAGCGCTCTCAACCTGGCGCTGCGGGCGGGCGCGGTGCGCACCGGGGCGGTGCGCATGTCGGCCTTCCGGGCCTTCACCCAGCCCTTGCCCGAAGCGGTGGCGACCGCCGGGCGTCACTTCGTCAACCTGTTCGAAGTGCCGGTTCTCTACTATGCCGCGGTGCCGACCATCCTGGCCCTGGGCCTGGCCGACACGACCTTTGTCGTGCTGGCCTGGGCGTTCGTGGTGTTGCGCCTGATCCACAGCGCGATCCACCTGACCTACAACAATGTGACCCACCGCCTGTTGCCCTATCTCGCCGCGTTCCTGGTGGTGGTGGCCATGTGGCTGCGCCTCGCCCTGCTGGCCTAGGCAGGCTCAGCGGTTGAGTTCGCGCATCGCTGCGTCCAGGCCCTGAAGGGTCAGGGGATACATCCGCCCCTCCATCAGCTGCTGGATCATGCGGATCGACTGGGTGTAATCCCAGTGGGCCCGGGGCACCGGGTTCAGCCACACCGCATGGGGATAGACCTGAAGCAGGCGGCGCAGCCAGGTCTCGCCCGACTCCTCGTTCCAGTGCTCGACCGAGCCGCCTTCATGGACGATCTCGTAAGGGCTCATCGAGGCGTCGCCGACGACGATCACCTTGTAGTCCTGGGGATAGGTGTGCAGCACCTGCCAGGTCGGCAGCTTCTCCCCGAAGCGGCGGCTGTTGTCCTTCCACACGCCCTCGTAGAGGCAATTGTGGAAGTAGAAATATTCCATGTGCTTGAACTCGGTGCGGGCGGCCGAGAACAGTTCCTGGCAGGACCGGATGTGGTCGTCCATCGAGCCGCCGACATCGAAGAAGATCAGCACCTTGACCTTGTTGTGCCGTTCCGGGACCAGCTTCAGGTCGAGATAGCCGGCATTGCCGGCGGTGGCCCGGATGGTATCGGGGATGTCCAGCTCCGTAGCCGCCCCTTCCCGGGCAAAGCGGCGCAGCCGGCGCAGGGCCACCTTGATGTTCCGGGTGCCCAGTTCGACCGTGTCGTCCAGGTTCTTGAACTCGCGCTTGTCCCACACCTTGACCGCCCGGCGGTGGCGACTCTCGTCCTGTCCGATGCGGACCCCTTCGGGATTATAGCCATAGGCGCCGAACGGCGAGGTGCCGGCGGTGCCGATCCATTTGTTGCCGCCCTGGTGCCGGCCCTGTTGCTCCTCGAGCCGCTTCTTCAGGGTCTCCATCAGCGTCTCGAAACCGCCCATGGCCTTGATCTGGGCCTTCTCCTCGTCGCTCAGGAATTTCTCGGCCAGCCGTTCCAGCCATTCCGCCGGCAGTTCCGGGGTGCCGTCCGCGGCGCTCTGCTCGATGCCCTTGAAGACCGTGCCGAAAACCTGGTCGAAGCGGTCCAGGTGGCGCTCGTCCTTGACCAGGGTGGCCCGCGACAGAAAATAGAAGTCATCGACCCGGTAGCTTGCCAGCCCGGCCTGCAATGCCTCCATCAGAGTCAGATATTCCTTCAGCGTGACCGGCACCTGGGCGGCCTTCAACGCGTAGAAAAAATTGGTGAACATGGGGCGTCTCGGACCGGGACGCTCAGCGCTGCTCGCGCCGGGCGAGGAAGGCCAGGCGCTCGAACAGATGGACGTCCTGCTCGTTTTTGAGCAGGGCGCCATGCAGCGGCGGGATCAGCTTCTTGGGATCGCGTTCGCGCAGCAGTTCCATCGGCAATTGCTCGACCATCAGGAGCTTCAGCCAATCGAGCAGTTCCGAGGTCGACGGCTTCTTCTTCAGGCCCGGAACCTCGCGGATCTCGTAGAAGATGTTCAGGGCGTCGCGTACCAGGGCATGCTGCAGGCCGGGATAATGGACATCGACGATCCGCTTCATGGTCTCGGGATCGGGGAACTTGATGTAGTGGAAGAAGCAGCGGCGCAGGAAGGCGTCGGGCAGTTCCTTCTCGTTGTTCGAGGTGATCATGACGATCGGGCGGTGCTCCGCCCTGATCGTCTGCCGCGTCTCGTAGACATAGAATTCCATGCGGTCCAGTTCGAGCAGCAGGTCGTTGGGAAACTCGATATCGGCCTTGTCGATCTCGTCGATCAGCAGGACCGGGGCGACCTCGCGGGTGAAGGCTTCCCACAGCTTGCCCTTGACGATGTAGTTGGCGATGTCGTTGACCCGGCCATCGCCCAGTTGGCTGTCGCGCAGGCGGCTGACCGCGTCATATTCGTAAAGCCCCTGCTGGGCCTTGGTCGTCGACTTGATATGCCAGGGGATCAGTTCGCGGCCCAGGGCCGCCGCCACCTCATGGGCCAGCACGGTCTTGCCCGTGCCCGGCTCGCCCTTGATCAGCAGCGGCCGTTCCAGGGTGATCGCGGCGTTGACCGCGACCATCAGATCATCGGTCGCGACATAGGACTGCGTCCCGGTGAACTTCATGACCACTCCTCGACTGACCAACCGTCAGCTCACGCTAGAGGAGGAGGGGGCATCGGATCAAGGGACGGAAGGAGGTCGCCTGCCGGCCAGGCACAGCGGCCGTCTTGGGGCAGCCGGGATGACGGCCCGGTCTTACCCTTGTCATCGCCGATGGTGCGAGTGCCAAGCGGGCGCTGCCGTGGGGCACCCCCCAACCCCCCGGGAAGGCAAGAGCGCCCGCAATGCTCGGCAAATCCTGCCGGGCGGGCTTGCACCGGCCTGCCGTCATACCGCCAACCCGTTGAAATATAACGCAGCGGGCGGTGGCCCAGGGCTTGCACAGGTCTTGCTGAAGAGCCGGCAAAAGGCCGGACGATCCGCGCAGGAGAGTGTTCATGACCTTTGTCGGCCTGTTTTCGACCTCACTGTCCGGTCTCGATGCCCAGGCCCGCGCGCTTGGCGCCATCTCGGACAATATCGCCAACGCCTCGACCAACGGCTATCGCCGCGTGGACACGGATTTCCAGTCCCTGGTCACCGAGGCCGGCCAGACCCGCTATCAGCCGGGCGGGGTCATCGCCACGCCGCTCTATGTCAATGCCGCGCCGGGCCAGATCTCCTCGACCGACTTCTCGACCAATATGGCCGTGCTCGGCAACGGCTTCCTGACGGTCGCCAAGCCGGACGGGGCGGGCGGCTTCGGCGAGGCGAATTATTACACCCGGGCGGGCGATTTCCTGGTCGACGGCAAGGGCTATCTGACCAATTCCGCCGGCTATGTGGCGCGCGGCTATGCCACCGACCCGGTGACCGGCCAGCCCAGCGGCGCGGTCACCGAGATGAAGATCGCCGACCAGATCCTGCCCCCCGCGGCGTCGGCGGCGATCACCTACCGGGCCAACCTGCCGGCCGATGCCGCGATTGGCGACCAGGCGCCGTCCTCGGTCGATATTTTCGATGCCCAGGGGGTCGCCCATGCGGTCAATCTGGCCTGGTCGAAGGACGCCGCCAACAGTTGGACCCTGGGGATCACGGTGCCTGACGATGCCGCCTTTGCCCCGGTTACCCAGGCGGTCACCTTCGACGGGGCCGGCCGCCTGTTGACCCCGGCCGCGCCGATCGGCTTTTCGCCGAGTTTTGCCGGCGCCGTCCAGCCCCTGACCCTCGATCTCGGGGCCGCCGGGTCCAATGATGCCGTGACCCAGTATCAGGGAACCCAGGTCGAAACGGTCGATATCCGGACCGATGGCTATCCGCGGGGTGCCCTGTCCGGCGTTTCGGTCGACCAGAACGGCGCGGTGGTGATGGCCTATGACAATGGCGAACGGCGCACGGCCTATACCGTGGCGCTGGCCCGCTTCAACGCCCCGGAACAGCTGCAGAGCATGGCCGGGCAGGCCTTTCAGGAGACCAGCCGGTCCGGCGCGGCCCTGATCGGCCGGCCCAACCAGTACGGCCTGGGCAGTCTGGTGGGGTCCTCGGTGGAAAGCTCCAACGTCGATATCGGCGACGAATTCACCAAGCTGATCACCACCCAGCGGGCTTATTCCGCGAATACCAAGGTGCTGACCACGGTCGACGAGATGCTGCAGGA
>JAJFJE010000284.1 GCA_021774355.1 Alphaproteobacteria bacterium | reverse complement strand
TAGTCGCCCACCTCGGCGCCATTGCCTGAAAAATCGGTGATCTGGTCGCCATCGGCATCCCCCGCGGCGAACAGGAACAGGTCGTGGTCGCCATTGCCGGTCAGGACATCGGACCCGCCACGCCCCCACAGCGTAGTGCTGGCGTCGTTTCCGTCGATCCGGTTGTCCTGGGCATTGCCGACGCCGTTGATTGCGGCCGTGCCGGTCAGCACCAGGTCCTCGACATTGTCGGGCAGGTAGTAGGTGACGGCACTGTGCACCGCGTCGTCGCCCTGGCCTGCCTTTTCGATGATCTTGTCCCCGGTATTGTCGACGACATAGATGTCGTCGCCATTGCCGCCCTTCATGGTGTCGGCGCCGCCCTTGCCGTCGAGCACATTGGCAGAGCCATTTCCGGTCAGGCGATTGACCAGATCATTGCCGGTGCCGTCGAGCGAGCCACGCCCGGTGAGATAGAGATTTTCGACATTGTCGCCCAGGGTGTAGCTGATCTGGCTGTGCACCATGTCGGTGCCCTGGCCGGCCAGTTCGATGACCACGTCGCCGCTCTGGTCGACGCTGTAGATGTCGTTACCGGCGCCACCGATCATGATATCGGCGCCCGCACCGCCATTCAGGGTGTTGGCACCGCTGTTGCCGATCAGGGTATCGGTGCCGCGACCGCCCGTCGCCTTTTCGATCACCACCCCGACGGCGATGGCGATATTGCCGACCAACCCGCCAATGTCCGAGAAGTGGCCCGCATTGAGGTCGATCTTCTGGGCCATGGTGTAACCGGAGGCGCTCAAGGTGTCGCTGCCGCCGCTGTCATAGATGGTGAAGGCCGGCGTCGTGCCATAGGCGGCGAAGTCGTAGAGCGCGCCGGCAGTCGACTTGAACCCATAGACCGTGGCACCGCTGCGGGTCTCGGTGGCAGCGCCGTAAAGGCTTTGCCCGGCAACGATGTCGGCCATCTGGACCGTGCTGACGAAGCGATAGGAGGCGCCATAATTGGTCTGGTCGAAATAGGACATGACGCTGTATTGCCAGGTGTCATTGGCGTAGATCGCATCGGCGCCATAGCTGGCGGCGCCGTCATAGGGCCCGGCATGGCCAAGGCCCAGGGCATGGCCGGTTTCGTGGAGGAAGCTCTGGAACGCATAGCCGTCGAGGCTGGTGCCGTATCTGGTCAGCCAGTCCGTCCCGATATTGACCGAACTGTATTTCAGATAGCCGCCATTGGAGAGCGAACTGGTCACGGCGCCGGCCTGGGTATCGTCGAAGGTGATCTGGGCGCTACCGGTGGTTTCGTTGAAACTGACGTCGAGCACGTCGTGCCAGGCTGCCAGAGCCGCCCTGGCAAGGGTCTGGCCATCGGCCGTCAGGCCGCTCAGATTGACGCTGATGACGGGGTCGGCGAACCGCACGGCGCTGCCATTGCCGGCGTAGCTATGGGTGATGTAGTCGGCAATCCGGTCCACGGTATAGACGGGCAGATCGGGGCTGGCGGCGCCGGCCGAGCCGGTGCCGGCCTGGGCGGTGGCGAAGCGGTCGAAATGTGCCATTTTGCGCGTCCTCCGGAGCGATCATGCCCCGCAGACTTTTTCCCAAAATGGTTACGAATGTCTTCAACCGGCCAAGAATGGAGGGGGCGGCGGCCGGATCACTGGGCGGCCGCCTTCTCCCGGGACTTGCCGAACGCCATCTTGTCGATCACGGCCATCAGGAGGGTCGAGACCACCAAGGTCATATGGATGCCGATCAGCCAGGCCAGTTCGGTCGAGCTGTAGCTGTCGACGCTGACGAAGGCTTTCAGCAACTGAATCGACGAAATCGCCACCATCGAGGCGCCCAGCTTGATCTTCAGCGTGCCCGGATCGAGCTTGCCGAACAAAGGCGGCGCGTCGGCCAGGTCCATCTTGTCGAATTTCGACACGAAGCTCTCATAGGAGCTGATCACCACCATGGTTACCAGACCGGCCACCAGCACCAGGTCGATCAGGGCGAGTACCGACAGAATGACCTCCTCGTCAGCCGTCGTGCCCAGCTTCCCGACCACATGGAACAGGTCGATATAGAATTGGACGATCAGCACGCCGAGGGTTGCGGCCAATCCCAGGTAAAGTGGTGCGAGCAGCCAGCGGCTGGCAAGAATGGTGCGTTCGATCACGGCTTCGAGCATCGGGTCCTCGGTTCAGCGCCGCCACAAGATGTTGGCTGACGCCGGCCGGGTCAAGCGGGCAGATACGTCCGAATGCCGCTGTTGAGGCCCCGGCGGACCATCTTCGCGGGTTGTCGGCGGGGACCGGGCGGCGGGGTGGCCGCCAGGCGCCCGTCACGGCGCGCGCAGCCCGTTTTTGGCCACCCAGGCTTCGGTCGCGTCGAGGGCCCGGGTCAGCCGGTCGAACAGCTCGTCGATCTCTTCGGCGGTGGTGATCAGCGGCGGACAGATGGCGATGGTGTCGGCGATCGCCCGCAGGATCACGCCCTGGTCCTGGGCCCGGGCGACCGCCCCAACGGTCACCCCCTGATCGGCGCGGAAGTTGCGCCGGCTGGCCTTGTCGGCAACCAGTTCCAGGCCGCCCACCAACCCGACGCCGCGGGCCTCGCCGACCAGCGGATGGTCGGCCAGGGCGTGCAGGCGCTTGTGGAATTGGGGGGCCACCTGGCGCACATGGCCGAGAATGTCCCGCCGTTCGTAGATTTCCAGGGTTTTGAGGGCGACGGCGGCGGCCACCGGATGGGCGGAATAGGTGAAGCCGTGGCCAAAGCTTCCCAGCTTGCGGCTTTCCGCCCGCAGCGCGTCGAACATCGGCGCGTCGATCAGGACCGCCGAAATCGGCTGATAGGCTGCAGACAGGGCCTTGGCCACCGACATGGCGTTGGGCCGGATGCCGAAGGTTTCCGCGCCGAACCGGTTCCCCGTGCGGCCAAAGCCGCAGATCACCTCGTCGTCGAGGAACAGGATGCCGTAGCGGTCCAGCACCGCCTGGATCTTTTCGAAATAGCCCCGGGGCGGGACGATGACGCCGCCCGCGCCCATCACCGGCTCGGCGATGAAGGCGGCCACCGTGTCGGGCCCTTCGGCCTGGATCAGGGCATCGAGATTCTGGGCCAGGCGCTCGGCATAGGCCTCCTCGCTCTCGCCGCGTTCGGCGAAGCGGTAATGATGCGGGCAATCGGCATGGAGAATCCCGGCGATGGGCAGGTCGAAGTCCCGGTGGTTTCCGGGCAATCCGGTCAGCGAGGCCGCGGCGACGGTCACGCCATGATAGGCCTTGTGCCGGCTGATGATCTTTTTCCGCGCCGGCTGGCCGCGGGCATTCATCACGTACCAGACCAGCTTGACCAAGGTATCGTTGGCCTCGGACCCGGAGTTGGCAAAGAATACCCGGGACGCCGGAAAGGGTGCCACCGCCGTCAGACGCTCGGCCAGTTCGATGGCGGGCTGGTGACTTTTGCCGGTAAAGGCATGGTAAAAGGGCAGCTTGCGCAGTTGCTCGATCGCGGCGTCGACCAGTTCGGCGTCGGAAAAGCCCAGGCTGGCGCACCATAGCCCCGACATGCCCTCGATATAGTCGCGGCCGTCTTCGTCATAGAC
>JAJFJE010000283.1 GCA_021774355.1 Alphaproteobacteria bacterium | reverse complement strand
AGGCGATCAGGCGCTTGTCGCCATTGGGTTCTTCGTGCAGCACCACGGCGGCCTGGGCAATGGTGGGCAGGCTGGTGAGGGCCGCCTCGATCTCCCCTGCCTCGACCCGGAAGCCACGGATCTTGATCTGGAAATCGCTGCGCCCGAGGAATTCCAGGACCCCGTCGCCCCGCCAGCGGGCAATGTCGCCGGTCCGGTAGAGGCGGTCGCCGGGCTGGCCGAAGGGGTCGGCAATGAATCGCTCGGCGGTCAGGCGGGGGCGGTTCAGGTAGCCCGTGGCGACCCCGATGCCGCCGATATAGAGGTCGCCGGGCACCCCGATCGGGGCCGGCTGCAGGCCGCGGTCGAGCACGTAGATCCGGGTATTCCAGAGCGGCCGGCCGATCGGCGGATGGTCAAGTTCGGCCCCGTCCAGTTCCATCAGGGTCGACCAGATGGTGGTTTCGGTGGGCCCGTAGAGATTGGTTACCTGGTGGCCGAGTTGGCGCAGCCCGTGGGCCAGCGCCGCCGGCAGGGCCTCGCCGCCGACCAGGGGCCGCAGGCCGTGCAGGGCGGTGCCGTGGTCGGCGATCAGCGCCCGCCACAGGGACGGGGTCGCCTGCATCAGGGTGGCGCCGGACTCGACGATCAGGCCGGCCAGCGCCGCCGGGTCGCGTACCGTGTCGCGCGCGGCCAGCACCACCTGCGCCCCGGCCAGCAGCGGCAGGAACAGCTCCAGGGCGGCGATATCGAACGCGACCGTGGTCACCGCCACCAGGCGGTCGTCGGGGGTCAGGCCCAGATGATCCTGCATCGCCGCGAGGAAATTGGTCAGGCCGCGATGGTGCAGGACGACGCCTTTGGGCCGGCCGGTCGAGCCCGAGGTATAGATGACATAGGCCGGATCGTCGGTCCGGCGGCGGCCCCGGCGATCGTCATCGGTGGGATTTCGTGCCGGGCCGTCGAACGGCGTCTGGTCGAGGCACAGGCTGTCCAGGCCGTGCCAGGGCAGGCCGCCGGCAATCGCCGTGGTGGTCAGCAACAGCGCCGGGCGGGCATCTTCCAGGGTGGCTGCAAGGCGCGCCGGCGGGGCGGCCGGGTCGAGCGGCAGATAGGCCGCGCCGGCCTTGTGAATGGCGATCAGGGCGGTCAGCAGATGGGCGTCCCGGGGCAGGGCAAGGGCGATCAGCTGGCCCGGGCCGATCCCGCGCGCGATCAGGCCGAAGGCCATCCGGTTGGCGGCCGCGTTGAGTGCGCCATAGCTGAACCGGTCGGCGCCGACCACGAGGGCGACGGCGTCCGGCCGGGCCGCGGCCTGCGCCTCGAACAGGTCGCTCCACGGGCGCTCGGGCACCGCATGATCGGTCTGGTTCCACAGCGTCAGCACCTGGTGCCGTTCGGCGGCTTCGAGCAGGTCGATCTCACCGATGGCCTGGTCGGGCCGGGCCAGCACCGCCTCGATCAGGCGGACCAGGCGGCGCTGGTGGTCCTCCAGCTCGGCCTTGGTGTAAAGGCCCGGATTAGCGTCGAAATCGATGCGCAGGCCCTGGCCGTCGTCGCGGTCGTAGATGAAGACGGTCAGGTCCTCGACCGAACCGTTGGACAGGTTATGGGCCGTCGACGGCAGGCCGGCGAAGCGCAGGTCATAGTCGAACGGCTCGATATTGACGCCGACCCACGAAATCTGCTGGTCCTGGCGCAGCAGGCCCAGGTCGCGGCGGAGATCCTCGTAACGATATTGCTGATGGCGCAGGGCCTGCATGACGGTGCGGCCGACCTGACCGACCAGGGTGCCGATGGTCATGTCCGAGGCCATGTGCAGGCGGATTGCCACGGCATTGGCCATCATCCCGGGAATGCGCCGCATGACGCCGCTGGTGCGGGCGGTGACGGGCATGCCGAAGACCAGATCCTCGGCCCCGGTCAGGCGGTAGACATAGCTGGCGACCAAGGCGATCAGGATCTGCGGCAGGGTGCCGGAGACCCCCTTGGCAATCTCGTGCAGCCGGGCGGTGGACGCCGGCGACAGGCGTGCCGTCGCACGCAGCAGGCCGCCGGTTGGGGTGGCGCGGCGCTTGGCCAAGGAGATCGGCTCGGGGATGCCGGCAAGCTGGCCCCGCCAATAGGCGCGGTCCTTCTCGAACCGGGGCGACGCGCGATAGGCCGCTTCGCTCTCGACCAGGGTGGCAAATCCGCCGAACGGGCAGGGCTCGGGGTCCCGGCCCTCGACCAGGGCGCTATACAGTTCGGCCAGGCGCCGGGCGAGCAGCCCGCCGCCAAAGCCATCCAGCACGATGTGGTGGCAGCGATGGTACCAGAAGTAGCGGTCGTCGGCGGCCTTGAACAAGGCGGCCACCCAGAGCGGCCCCCGGGCCAGGTCGACCGGACGGCTCAGCTCGGCCATCATCCAGGCTTGCGCGTCGCCCTGGGGATCGGTGGCGGCGCTCAGGTCGATGAACGGAATCGCGCGGTCGAAGGCGGCCGCGATCATCTGGCGCGGGCCGTGATCGTCCTCGACGATGCGGGTGCGGGCGGTTTCCGCCTCGCCGGCCAGGCGCGTCAGGGCTTCGACAAACAAGGGGGCGTCGACGGCGCCGTGGATCTCGACATATTCCGCGATGTTGAACACGGAATCGGCCGGCGCGATCTTGCTGCTGACCCACATGCCCCGCTGCGCGACGGTGACCGGCAGGAACCGCGTTTCGCTATCGCTAGTTGTGGCCTCGTTCAGTCCGTCCATCATAACAGCCCCCGTCCGTTGCGGTTGACACCCGATCCGGTTCAACAAGCCGGAGTCTTCCTGGTCCCGCCCCGACACTTCGCAAACCATCCCAGCGCGAAATATCGATCAACTTGCCACTCGTCTTCCGGAGGGCTTGTGCACTGAACAATCCAATTTGGTTTATTATGTTTGTAAAAACGGATCGAAAAATATTTCGATTATCAGTATCTGATTAAAATACTAAACATTAATTCTCAAATCATCATCGGCAATGGCTGAATTATATTGATATTCATTTTATGGTTAACGAATTTGAATTTAATCATACCTTTGAAATATTATTAATTATGAATGAATGAACGGAACCTGAATAGCAAACGTGTCCAGAGTATCGGACGGCCAATCGAAATGTGACCCGGTGTCGCACGGGAACAAGACTGCGATTTGTGTATACTGGCTTGCAGAAACAGGCCCGGGCGACGCCGCCGTTGCGGCTGATTAGAACCATTTCAGGGGTGTAGTTGGACCTTTAAATTCAACCGATTTGGTTGTTGATATTGCAGAATAACCCGTTGTGGGGAATATAAGGCCAAAAACAACTTAAAATAATGACTTGCGAAAGAAATACCACATTCCGGGATTAAGGAGCATTTGCAGCCCCTGGGCAGCAGGCAAGCAGCGCCGTGGACCACACGCAGGGGTGGCGTAACCCCCCGCGGCGGGGGCGCGGCGCAGGGATGTGGCGCCCCGCGGCGGGGGCGCCGCGCAGGGATGCCAGGCCGCGCGGCGGATGGTTTTCGGAAAACGAGGTCCGGTCGCCCGGGGCGGCAGGTCAGGCCTGGACGGCCCAGCTTTTCATCGCCTGCTTGGCCTCGCCCAGCACCCGGCCGACCGCGCCGCGATAACTCGATCCGTGCATGGGCAGCAGGGTCTGGGCCGGCAGGGCGGCCAAGTCATCCATCTGCCGTTCGGTCAGGGCCGTGTAGACCAGATAATTGGCGAAGGGGGTGGCACCATAGGCCTTCAGCGCGGCTTCGAAGCGGCCGGCCAGATCGGCGGTTTCGGTCAGCGGTTCGACATCGCCCAATTGGTGCAGCAGGTCGGAGCAGAACAGGCTGCCGTCCCGTTCCTCGAACAGCATGCCGGCGTCCCAGCAATGGGGCAGATGGGGGGTCGGCAGGTGGCGGAAGCACTTGCTGCCGGTCTCGAGGGCTTGCTCAGGCGTCAGAACCAGGGGCGGGCGGACGGCGAAATCATTCAAATTGACCATGGCGCCGACCAGGCCGGTGACGGCCTGGGCGTTGGGCGCCTGGGCCAGCCAATGGTTGAGCGCGCCGCATTCGTCGGCCTCGAAATGGCTGTAGGCGATCCAGCGCAGGGCAGCGGGGTCGATCAGGGTGGCGACGGCATCGCGCACGGCCGGAAACAGCGAGACCATGCCCGTGTGGTAGAGCAGCGGCTCGTCGTCGCGGACCAGGAACTGGTTGAACTGCAGATCGAACTCGGCCACGAAGGTCGAGATCCGGAACAGTTCGGGGGCAACTTCTGTTACGATGGTGCGCATCCTCGGGTCTCCTGTGCTGGTGCGTTTCGGGTGCTACGCGTTCCGGGGCTGCCCGCAGGATTAGCCGTTCGCGGGCGCCTGCCCCACCTTCGTTGCTATCGGTCTCATCGGTCATCCGACGCGGCGCCGGCCATTCTCCCGGGTCGGGCGGCGCGCGTCCTCGCCCATCGGAGCATGACGCCAATGTCCCTGTCGCTTTTCCAGGCCTCCATTCCGGTCCTGCTACGCCAGCTCGGCCAGTTGTCCCAGATTTTAGAGAAGGCTGCCGCCCACGCCACGCTCAAGGGTATCGATCCGGCGGTCCTGATCAATGCCCGGCTGACGCCCGACATGTTCCCGCTGTCGCGGCAGATCCAGATCGCCACCGATACCGCGAAAGGCTGCGCCGCCCGCCTGTCCGGCCGCCCCCTGCCGCGCTATGCCGATGACGAGACGAGCTTTGCCGAATTGCAGGCCCGGATCGCCAAGACCGCCGCCTTTCTGGGCGCGGTGACGCCCGCCGAGATCGATGGCGGCGAGGCCCGGCCGGTGGTCTTGAAGGTCGGCGGCGCGGAGGTGCATTTCACCGGCCAGAGCTACCTGCTGCACTTTGTCCTGCCCAACTTCATGTTTCACGTCACCATGGCCTATGCCCTGCTGCGCCGCGACGGCGTCGACCTCGGCAAGGCCGATTTCCTGGGCAGCCGCTAGCGTGTCTTCAGCCGACGTGGACTCCGGTTCGCCGCCTGACGATGCGTTATTTCAACACGTTCGAGCATTGGCGGGCTGACCCTCATTCCGCCAATGCCCGCGCCGGCATCGCCAGGCTGCCGCGCGCCGGGTCACCGTGCCCAAAGCGACGGCCAGGGCAGTCGGTCGCATTCTCCACCCCGTTGCGGGGCGGTATAAGGGCGTCGGTAGCGTATTGATCAAGGCTTGCCCCATGGTCGCACGGCGTCGTTTCCTCGCCTTCGGACTCTGGCATCTCGGGCCGCTGCTGCTGCTTGCCGCAGCCGTGGTGCTGGGTCCCGCAGCCGCCCAGCCCGATCCCCATTCCGGCTTGCCGGCCCCTCGCAGCTGTCCCCAGGCCCCGCCGGCGACCATGATGTGCCGACCGATGGCGGCTCCCGCAGCGTCGGCACCGGTGCCGGCTGCCATTAAGCCGGGCGCGGGATAGCGTTATATAGTTTAACTTTACAACGCTCTGTTTCGGTGGTTTCTAGATCAGGTTGCATCGGGCCGCCAATGGCCCTGAACCAGGGGGAATCGCCATGAAGCTCAGCGCGCGCAATGTTCTTGCCGGAAAAGTTGTCGATATCGTCCTGGGGGCGACGACGGCTCATGTCCGCCTTGACGTGGGCGGGACGATCATGACCTCATCGATCACCAACGAGGCGGTCGAGGCCTTGGGGCTGGTGGTCGGACAGGAGGTCTTCGCGGTGATCAAGGCATCCGACGTACTGATCGGCCTGCCCGACTGATGGTCCGGCTGAACGAAATCCGGGCCCATGAGGTGGCCGTGGCGCCGCCGCCGCCGACCGATGCCGGCCTGGTGTTCATCGGCCGGATCCGCACCCCATGGACGTCCCGGCTGGAATGCCCGCGCCAGGGCCGGCTGGACGGCCCCGACTGCCAGATCGAGATTTTCGCGCCGTGGATCGCAGCCCTCGACGGCATTGCCGCCTTCGAACGGCTCGAGGTGCTCTATTGGCTCGACCAGTCGCGCCGCGACCTGGTCCGGCAGAGCCCGGCCGATGACGGTCGGACCCGCGGCACCTTTGCCCTGCGCTCGCCGGTCCGGCCCAATCCCATCGGCACGTCCATCGTGGCTCTGCAGGCGGTCGCCGGCGCCGTCCTGACGGTGCGCGGACTGGACTGCCTCGACGGCACGCCACTGGTCGATCTGAAGCCCGACCGCTGCCTGTTCACCCCGCTCGCCCGCCCCCAGCCCGGCGACCTCCAGACGGCGGACGACACGCCGGCCGCCTGAGCGGGGGCCGTCGCCGGTTACAGCAGGACGGTGACGGCCTTGGTCTCGGTATAGGCGTCCAGGGCCGTGCGGCCGTTCTCCCGGCCGGTGCCGCTGGTCTTTACGCCGCCCCAGGGCAGGCGGGCGTCGATCGCCGCCCAGCAATTGATCCACACGGCCCCCGCCCGGACCTGCCCGGCCATGCGGTGGGCGCGTCCGACATTGCTGGTCCAGATCGAGGCGGCCAGGCCGTAGCGTGAATCATTGGCCAGGCGCAGCGCGTCGGCCTCGTCGTCGAACGGGATGACGATGCCGACCGGGCCGAAGATCTCCTCCTGGGCGATGCGCATCCGGTTGTCGCCGCGGAACACCGTGGGGCTGACGAAATAGCCCCGCCGGTCATCGGTCGTGCCGCCGGCAACCAACTGGGCGCCGTCGTCATTGGCCACGGCAAGATAGCCGGAGACCCGCTCGAACTGGGCCTTGCTGGCCAGCGAGCCCATCTGGGTGTCGGGGGCCAGGGGGTCGCCCAGGCGAATGGTGCGGGCGACCGCACCCAGCCGCTCGCATAATTCGTCGCACAGGCTGCGTTGGGCGAGGATCCGGGTGCCGGCGGCACAGACCTCGCCCTGGTTAAAGAACAGGCCCATGGCAATGCCCTGCAAGGCGGCGTCGAGCGCGGCATCGTCGAACACGATCTGGGGCGTCTTGCCGCCCAATTCCAGCGACACCCGCTTGAAACTGTCGGCGGCGTTGCGGCCGATGATGCGGCCCGCCTCCGGGCCGCCGGTGAACGTGATCTTGGCCACCCCTGGGTGCTTGACCAGGGCGTCCCCGACCGTCTCGCCCAGGCCGGTCACGACGTTGAGCACGCCATCGGGAAAGCCTGCCTCCTGCATCAGCCGGGCGAGGTGGAGCGCCGACAAGGGGGTTTCCTCGGCCGGCTTGAGCACCAGGGTACAGCCGGCGGCGAGGGCCGGCGCCACCTTCCACAAAGTGATCATCAGGGGCGTGTTCCAGGGCAGGATCGCGCCGACCACGCCGACCGGTTCGCGCCGCGTATAGGAATGGGTAGGGTGGCCGAAATAGCCCCCGGTGGGAATGGTCTCGCCGGTGATCTTGTCCGCCCAGCCGGCGAAATAGCGCAAGGTGTCGGCGACGTTCGGCAGGTCGAGAATCTGGGTCTCGGCGACCGGCCGGCCGATGCTCAGGGCATCCATCATGCCGAGCAATTCGGCGTCCCGCTCGACCAGGTCGGCGAGGCGTTGCATCAGGCGGCCGCGCTGGGCCCCCGACAGGCGCGACCAGGGGCCGCCTTCGAGCTGGGCGGTGGCGGCCCGCACCGCGCGGTCGATATCGGCCGCGTCCGAGGCCTGGACCGTGGCGAAGACCTGCTTGCGGGCGGGATTGGCAACCTCGAGGGTGGCGCCGCTGGCGCTGTCGACCGCGGCGCCGTCGATGAAGTTGCCGAACTGCCGGCCCGGCCCGGCAAGCTTGTCCAGCTGCTGGTGGAACGCGCGATATTTCTGTTCGATCAGCTCGGTCATCGATCCCCCCGTCCGGTTTCCGGGTGATCTTAAATAGAACGAACGATCGGTCAATCAATTAATCGGGTCGGGCCCCGGCACTGGCGGAGGCTTCGGGCGGGCCGGAACCGGTCGCGGCAATGACGGCGCGGGCCACCGCCGGCGCCGCCACCGAGGCCGGGCGTCAACGCTTTAGGGCGCGGCCCGGCGCTTGCCCGGCTTGCCGTTCTTGGGATAGGCCGGGCGCGGCCCGCCGGCCTTGTCCGCGGCTGCCGGCGGCTTGCCGCGATGGGGCGGACGGGACCCCGCTGGCGGTGCGTCGGCCGGTTCGATCCGCACCTTGGGGTCGTTGGACTGGCGCAGGGCGGTCGCGAAGCGGTCGGCCGAGCCATCGGCGATCTCGAAGCGGGTTTCCCGGTCGAGAATGCGGATGGCGCCGATCTCGGCCTTGGTGACGTGGCCCAGGCGACAGATGATGGGCAGCAGCCAGCGCGGATCGGCATTGTCGCGGCGGCCGATATTCATACGGAACCAGCGGCCGCCGGGTGCGCCGCGCGGCGACTGATGCCGGTCGGCCGCCGGCGGCGGGCCGGCATCGAGCAGGTCTTCGGGCTCGGGCAGGCGGCTGCGCTGCAGGCGGATCAGGGCCGCCGCGACCTGTTCGGCGGGAAAGCTTTCCAGCAGGGTCCGCCCCGCCGCCAGGTCGTCCTCGCCCGCCGGGTCCGCCAGGATCGGGTCGGCCAGCAGGCGCTGGCGATCCAAAGCGCGGATCTCGTCGGCGGTCGGCGCGCCCGACCAGATCACCGGCAGGCGGCTGCCGGCGAGCAATTGCTCGGCCCGGCGGCGGCGGGTGTGGGGAACGATCAGGACGCAGGTGCCCTTGCGCCCGGCCCGGCCGGTGCGGCCGGAACGATGCAGCAGGGTGTCCCGGTTGTTGGGCAATTCGGCATGGATGACCAGGGCGAGGTCGGGGACGTCGATGCCGCGCGCCGCCACATCGGTCGCCACGCAGACCCGGGCGCGGCCATCGCGTACCGCTTGCAGGGCGTGGCTGCGTTCGGTCTGGCTGAGTTCGCCGGACAGGGCGACCGCGGCAAATCCCCGTTCCACCAGATTGGCATGGAGATGGCGCACGGCGTCCCGGGTGGCACAGAAAACCATGGCGGCCCGCGCCTCGCTGAAGCGCAGAACATTGACCACCGCATGCTCGATGTCGTTGGGCGCGCAGCGCACCGCCCGGTACTCGATGTCGCCATGGGCCTCGCCCTTGTTATTGGCGGCGACCCGCAAGGCGTCGCGCTGGTAGGACCGGGCGAGGGTGGCAATTTCAGCCGGGATGGTGGCCGAGAACAACAGGGTGCGCCGGCTTTCCGGCGTCGCGTCCAGGATGAATTCGAGATCCTCGCGGAAGCCGAGGTCGAGCATCTCGTCGGCTTCGTCGAGTACCACGGCCAGCAGCCCGTCGGTGGCCAGGCGGCCCCGCTCCAGATGGTCGCGCAGCCGCCCCGGCGTCGCCACCACGATATGGGCGCCGTCGGCCAGGGCGCGCTGTTCCCGCCGCACATCCATGCCGCCGACGCAAGACACCACCCGGCCGCCCAGGGGACCGTAGAGCCAGCTCAGTTCGCCATGGACCTGCATGGCCAATTCCCGGGTCGGCGCCACCACCAGGGCCAGGGGCGAGCGGCGCGGCGCCAGGCCGTCGGCGCCGCCCAGCAGGGTGTCGGCGATGGCCAGGCCGTAGGCAACGGTCTTGCCCGAACCGGTCTGGGCCGACACCAGCAGGTCCCGGCCGGCGGCTTCGGGCTGCAGCACGGCCAGCTGGACCGGGGTCGGCTCGGCATAGCCGCGCTCGGCGAGGGCCCGCTCGAGATGGGCATTCAGGGCGGGAAAGGGCATGGGCTTCGGGCCTTGGTTCGACGGAACGCTCGAAGCTCGGTGTGGCGCAGCAGCGAGTGTGAAGCGCGCTGGATAGACCATTTACCGACAAGAAGCCACGATCACGGCGGTGGCCCAGCCATGCGAGCGGCCTCGTAAACGTCAATCGCAACCCCGGCGCTTGACGCCGATGTCAAACAGAGGGCCGGGCAGGGCCGGGTCGCAGGCCGCCAAGTCCTTGATTTTCCGCGATTGCCGGCCGCTGGCACGAACCCTGCCTGGGGCCGCGCTAGGCACAAAGCCGGCTCCAGGGGGGAATGATATGACAGGCGCGACCGTAACCGCTCGCCGCAGCGTCAGTGCCATGCTGGCGCCGGCAGCGCATCTGGCGCTGCAGCAGCAGCTCTATTACGAGGCCCGGCTGCTCGACGAGGAACGCTTCCGCGACTGGCTGGCCCTGCTGGCCGAGGATATCCGCTACCGCATGCCGATCACCAGCCGGCGTTTCCGCAAGGACCGCGGGGCACCCCCGGCAGTCGGCGCCGGCTTCACCTTCGACGAGACCCTGCCGCGTCTGCGGTTGCGCGTCGATCGCCTGGAATCGGGCTTCGTCTGGGCCGAGGATCCGCGCAACCACGTCCGCCGCCTGGTCGGCAATGTGGAGATCTGGCAGGGTCCGGGACCGGACGAGGCCGAGGCCTATTCGGTCCTGACCATCCACCGCAGCCGGATCGACGGCGAGGAACGCCATATCGTCGCCGGCCGGTCCGATATCTGGCGCGAGGTCGGGGGGGTATGGCTGCTCGCCAAGCGCGACATCGCGCTCGACCATTCCATCGTCCCGGACAGCAACCTTAACGTCTTCTTCTGACGGAACGACGGGCGCCGCCGGCGCGCCGGGCGGGAATTTCTACCCCGGCCGGCGCAGCCGTTCCAGGCGCAGGGCGACCTGCCTGCGGGTCAGGCCCAGGCGGCGGGCGGCGGCCGACAGATTGCCCCGGGCCTCGGCGACTGCCGCCTCGATCAGTTCCCGCTCGATGGCGGCAAGGCTGTCCGGCTCGCCGCCGGTGGCGGCAAGCAACTCGACCGCCCGCCGGCGCAGGGTGGCCGGGTCATGGGTGCGCAGGCGGCCGTGGCTGTCCAGGCTGAGCATCAGGGCGGGACGGTCCTCGCCGACGAAGAGATGGGGCAGGTCGATCGGCTCGTCGTCATTGGTCAGCAGCACCGCCCGCTCGACCCGGTGCTCCAGCTCGCGAATATTGCCCGGAAATTCATAAGACAGCAGGGCCTGTACGGCGCGGGCGGTGAAGCCGGGCACGCGCCGGCCGTGGCTGGCGCAGTGGCGGTGGCGAAAATGCTCCATCAGCAACGGGATATCGTCGCGCCGCTCGCGCAGGGGCGGGATCTGGACCGGGAAAGTGGCGACCCGGAAATAGAGGTCCTCGCGGAATTCGCCCCGGGCGACGGCGGCGCGCAGATCGACATTGGTCGCGGCCATGACCCGGACATCGACCCGCCTGGTCTGGACGTCGCCCAGCCGCTCGATCTCGCCCTCCTGCAAGGCGCGCAGCAGCTTGCTCTGGGCCGGGCCGCTGAGGGCGCCGATCTCGTCCAGGAACAGGGTCCCGCCATTGGCCCGCTCGAAGCGCCCGGGGCGCGAGGCGGTGGCACCGGTATAGGCGCCGCGGACCACGCCGAACAGTTCGGCCTCGATCAGATTCTCCGGCAGGGCGGCGCAGTTGACGGCCACGAAGGGCTGGTTGCGGCGGCCCGACAGGCGGTGGGCAAGGCGGGCGAAGACTTCCTTGCCGACCCCCGTTTCGCCCAGGAACAGCAGGGTGGCCCGGCTTGGTGCCGCCTTGTTCAACAGGTGCAGGGCACCGCCGAAGCCGGCCGAAATGCCGATGACATCCTCTGCCACCACGCCGTCTTCCCGGGCCTGCCGCATCCACCGGTTGACCTCCGGCGCGGGGCGATAGAGCGCGGTATCGGGGGCCGTGTCGCCCCATTCTTCCAGGGGCCGGGCGACCAGCCGGCAGGCCGGCGCGCCCATGCCCCGGCATTCAACCTCGCGCAGCAGGATCGGCCGGCCGGCAAAGGCGCTGGTGAAGCCGCTGGCATAGCCTATCAGCATCCAGCACACGGGCTCGGAGCTGGGACCGAACAGTTCCAGATGGACACTGGCCTCGATCGCGTCATGAACCAGGAACTCGCCGAAGCAGGTGCCGCTGTCCGGCTGCAGATCCATGGTCACCACTTGGGTCCAGCCGAAGCCGGCCAGGGCATGGGCCTGGGGGCCGGCCATGAAGGCGTCGTCATAGCTCTGGTCGGGGCGCAGCTTGCGCGCCAGGCCGGCATCGCGCGTGCCTTCGGCATAGCCGATGCGGCCATACATCTCGCGCGCTGCCGCGGTGCCCAGGCGGTCCATGATGTCGCGACGCAGCGAACCAAAGGCGGTCGACGACAGGAGGACCGAGCGGTGGTCCTCCATCCAGATCCGCCCCTCCGCCGGGGAAAACCGCAAATGCTCCGCAAGGTCGCGGATATCCGGCATGGCGTCGGTGGCGGCAGAGCGTGATGGCGGCATGAACGCACACGTTAAAATAACCGGCCCGAGCGTCACATCATGTGACGCCGAAGTAAATAGAAACCGGCAGGACAGACTGTAGGTTCATATCAAGGCATTGAAATTCATGATCAAAAAATATTGGCATGATGCCTGCCAAGGAAGGAGCGCCGTCGTCTCGACGCGACGGCCAAAAGAGTCCAGAGGGGAAACGCCATGCACGGACTGTCCGATCTCGTCTTGCCCGCCGCCGGCCGGCAGCGGCGCGCGATCTATTCCGACCCGCAGGTCTACGCCCAGGAGATGGAGCGCATTTTCGGCCGCTGCTGGCTGTTTCTCGCCCACGAATCGCAACTGCCGAACCCCGGCGATTTCATCCGCACCTTCATGGGCGAGGACGAGGTCCTGGTGATCCGCCAGGCCGACCACGGCATCAAGGCGTTCCTCAACACCTGTACCCATCGCGGCAATCGCCTGTGCCGGGCGGACCGCGGCAATGCCCGGGCGTTCGCCTGCAACTACCACGGCTGGGCCTTTGGCATAGACGGCACGCTGGCCGCCGTGCCGCTCGAGAAGGAGGTCTATTTCTGCGAGATCGACAAGGCCCGGCACCACCTGGTGCCGGTGGAAAAGGTCGCGGCCTATAAGGGCCTGGTGTTCGGCTGCTTCGATCCTCATGCGCCGTCGCTCGACGATTACCTGGGCGATGCGCGCTGGTATCTCGACGTCGCGCTCGATGCCATGCCGGGCGGCATGGCGCTGGTCGGAACCACCCAGAAGGTCGCCATGTCGACCAACTGGAAGCTGCCGGTCGAGAATGTCTCGGGGGACGGTTATCATCTCGGCTGGGCCCATGCCGGGGCGATGAAGGCGGTCCAGAGCCTCGATTTCTCGGGCTTTGCCGTGGGCAATACCGGGGTCAATCTGGAAGGCGGCATGTCGGTCGCCGGGCTCAACGGCCATTCCGTGCTGGCCACCCTGGACGGCAAGTCTGGCTACAGCTTCTACCCGGATCCACGGGAAGCACTTGCCTATCTCGCCGAGAACCGGGCCCGGGTGGTGGAACGCCTGGGGGCGTTCCGCGGCGAAAAGCTGTGGGGCTCGAACATCAATTTCACCATCTTCCCCAACCTGCAGGTCCTCACCGGGCTCAACTGGCTGCGGATCTACCAGCCGCGGGGGCCGGGCCGCATCGAGCAATGGACCTGGGCCGTGGTCGAACAGGCGATGCCCGACGCCCTGAAGCAGCAGATCCTCGAGAACCAGACCCTGACCTTCGGGCCGGCCGGCCTGTTCGACAATGATGACGGCGACAACCTCGCCTCCTGTACCGAACAGTCGCGGGGCTGGCGCACCGGTCAGATGGAGGTCTACACCCATATGGCGCTGGGCCATTCCGGACCCCGCCCCGGCCTGCCCGGCGATATCGCCATGGGGATCATCAGCGAACACAATCAGCGCCACTTCTATCGCCGCTGGCACGAGCACATAACGGCCGCCAGCTGGGCCGACGTGCCTCGTTACAATGTCAACGGGCTCGACGACCAGGCGGCAGGCGCCGCCGGCGTTTCGGCCGCGTGACCAAAACCAGGGGGGCAGGACGATGAGCAGCGGGATTGTGCCGCCGGTCCGATGGCCGGCGCGGGTCAATGAATTGCCGAAAGAGGTCTTCGTTCGCGAGGATGTTTTCGAGGAGGAACTGGTCCGCATCTATTACGGCGAGGAATGGCATGCGGTCGCCCATGAGGGCGAACTGCCCAATCCGGGCGACTTCAAGACCTTTGCCGTGGGGCGCGTGCCGTTGCTGATCGCCCGCGGCAATGACGGCACGGTCCGGGTGTTCTTCAATGCCTGCAGTCATCGCGGCAACCAGATCGAGACCGCCAGCCTGGGCAACAAGCGCGAATTCGAATGCCCCTATCACCGCTGGCTGTTCGACGCCAATGGCCGGCTGGCCGGCTGCCCCAACGAGCGGGAATTCTCGCCCGGCTTTGCCCGCGCCGACTATCCCCTGCGCCAGCCCCGGACGGCCAGCTTCCTGGGGCTGATCTTCGTCACCTTCAGCGCCCGGACGCCGTCGCTCGAGGACTGGATGGAGGAGATCGCGCCAACTCTCGCCGATGTCATGCTGGGCGACGGCAGGCTTCAGCTCATCGGCTACCAGAAGGTCCGCTACAAGACCAACTGGAAGGCCTATTGCGACAATGACGGTTACCACGCGCCGCTGCTCCACCGGGCGTTCCGGCTGCTTAACTGGCAGGGCGGCAAGGGGCGGCAGTTCGCCACCCGGGGGCGCGGCCATATCGGCTTCGAATCGGCCCTCTCCTTGGCATCCGACACCAGCCTGCTGCACGATCCCTCGATCATTGCCTTCAAGGGCACCGACCCGTCCAAGGGCTCTCGGGTGATCGAGATGTTCCCGATGTTCGTCGCCACCAAGCATCTCGACGTGGTCAATCTGCGCTTCTCCATCGCCCCGGGGGTCGACGAGACCGAGGTCCACTACGCCTATTTCGCCCATGCCGACGACGACGCCGACATGGTCCGCCACCGGGTCCGGCAATCGTCCAACCTGCTCGGGCCCTGCGGCCTGATCAGCATGGAGGACGCCTCGATCTTCCACCGGGTCCATATCGGCAACCGCACCCCGGGCACGGTCGCCTTCCAGAAGGGGGTCAAGGACTTTACCGCCATGGCCCATGAGGTGCTGCAGAACGACGAGACCGGCAACCTGCCGCGCTGGGAACATTACCGTGCCCTGATGGGCTTCGACCGGGTTCCCGCATGACCGTCGCCCCCGATCTCCTGGCGCGGCTCGACATGTTGCAGGCGCGCTACCTCGATGCGCTCGATTCCAAGAACATGCCGGGCTGGCTCGACTGCTTCTCGACCGCGGCGGCCGCCGCCTATGTCTGTACCGCGCTGGAAAATTACGAGCGCAACCTGCCGGTTGCCCTGATGCTCGACGATTGCCGTGCCCGCCTCGAAGACCGGGTGACCTATATCACCGAGATCTGGAAGGGCACTTTCCAGGACTATCGCACCCGCCATTTCGTTCAGCGCCTGGAGGCCACGGCCCAGGCCGACGGGGTGATCGCGATGCGCAGCAATGTCTCGGTGCTGTACACGCCGGAAGACACGGGCGGTTCCGAGGTCCTGGCCATAGGGAGCTATTACGACAAGGTCTGCTTCGCGACCGGCGAACCCCTGTTCCTGGCCAAGAGCGCCGTGCTCGATACCCGGGTGCTGCCCCGCTACCTGGTCTACCCGCTGTAGCCGTCCCCATCGGGCGGGCATGCAGGCGAGCCGGGTCGGGCGGCTTCCACCCCCTGCGGCGAGGGCCGGAGGGGGTGGCGCCGCGCCGAGGGTCAATAGGTGACGGTCACCGAGAACCAGGCCTTCTCCCGGCCGGCAATGCCGCCATCGCCGTCGTATCTGGCGTATTTCAGGCCGAAGGCCAGGTAGGAGGTGGGAGTGAAATCGAGCGCGGCATCGATCTCGTTGCCGAAATCGGTGTTGCCCTCCTCCGCGGTAAAATCGTGATAGACCAGGGTCGCGATCGCCTTGTTGACCAGCGGCAGATTGCCCAGGCTGTAGCTCAGCTTGCCATAGGCATCCTCAAGGCCCGTGGCGGGGGTTGCCAGGAAGGCGTCGGCCCAGCCATTGAAGGCATGCAGGGTGGCCAGGGGGGTCGACAGGGCCACCGTGCCGTTGCTGCCCAGCACCTCATAGCCGACCAGGCCGGTCAGGCCGAGATAGCTGAGGCTGGCCTCGCCCAGCCAGTAATTGACCGCGAAATCCAGCGCATTGCCCTGGTAATCCGACTGCCGGGCATATTCGCCCACCACATTGGATTTCAGGCCGTCCGCCAAGGTGAACGGGGCCTCGACGCGGGCGCCGAAGGTCTTGGTCGACTGGTTCTGCAGCCCGGGTGGGGCATCCTCGATGTCAACGAGATAGGCATAGGCCTTGATGGTCACCGGGGCCAGCCCGCCATAGGCGGCATTGAACAGGTGGCTGTCGCCGTGCAGCTTGCCGCGCGTGGCATTGGGCGTGTCGGCCCGCGGCCCGAACACCCGGTTGACCTGGTTGATATAGCCATAGGTGAGGCTCAGGTCGGGGACGATGTCGGTCTTGACCAAGGCGGCGTCGAAGGTCTGCTCGTTCTGCCGCCAGCCGACATTGCCGACCCACCGGGCATTGTCGAGAATGATCCGCTGGCGGCCGACGGTCACCATCGTGTGCGCCAGGCCGGCATAGGAAATCTGTAATCTATTCAGTTCCACGGCCCGCGGGTCCGCGACCACGGCGCGGCCTGCCTTGCCGTTGATCGTGTCGTTGTAGCTGCCGCCCAGATCGACCACCAGATCGGTATCGAACAGCACCTTGAAGCCGTAATAGGACCCGGTCTCGTAGCCCAGGCGCGAGCGCAGGGTCAGGGCGTCGGCGTTCTTCAGCGTGTCCTGGTCGACCAGTTCCAGGCGCAGGCGGACATCGATCAGCGGCTTGCCGTCGGCGATCGCCGCGCCCAGCGACGGCTCGGCCCAGGCCGGCGACCCCGCCGCTGCCATCAGGCCGGCCGCCAGCGCGCCGCCCAGGCGGGCTACGCCCCGTGAAAACACTGTCATCATAATCTCCCTTTTCCCCCAAGGCGGACCCGCCGCCGCCAAAGCAAAACGACGCCTGCACGGCGGGAAAACCCGCCGGGACAGACGTCATTGTCTGAAATCTGGGCCGCCATTGACCCGCCGGGCGATGACGGCCGTCCCTGGCCGTCGTGCCCCCGAATATCGGCACCGAAATGCGCGAAGATTCGACCGGGATTTATTATGACAAAATTGTGTCGCGCTGCAACAATTACTTGGAATTTTGTTTTTTGTCTTGGATCGTCAGGGACATGAAAGATCGAAATCTTTCCGGCTCGCCGAATAAGATCTGTTCTGAGCGCTTTTTTGGAACTATTTCATTTCCGTCATCCCGGCTCTTCGGCCGGGACGGCGCGTGTCCAAAAATACTCCGATATTTGAAGACGGCAGCGCCTGTTTAAAACCTCCATCTCGTCATCCCGGATGCCGCGAAGGGCCGGCCGTCCGGCCGCCTTCACTATTCAGTAGACATCGCGGCAATAGCGTCGCTCGGCGGCCATTTGTTCGACCGCCAGTTTGGCCTCGGCGCGGGACATCCGGCCCTGGGCGGCGACGATCTCCTGCAGGCAGGCATCGACGTCCTTGGCCATGCGCGCGCCGTCGCCGCAGACATAGAAATGGGCGCCCTCGTCGAGCCAGCGCCACAGCTCGGCGGCCTGCTGGCGCATGCGATCCTGGACATAGACCTTGCCGTCGCCATCGCGCGAGAAGGCGGTGTCCAGCCGGCTGAGGCTGCCATCGGCGACGAAGCTCTCCAGTTCGCGGCGGTAGAGGAAATCCTGGGCCGCCCGGCGGTCGCCGAAGAACAGCCAGTTGCGGCCCTTGGCGCCGCGCGCCCGCCGTTCCTCCAGAAATGCCCGGAACGGCGCAATGCCGGTGCCCGGCCCGACCATGATCACCGGGCGGTCCGGGTCCTCGGGCAGGCGGAACCGGGCATTGCGGTGCAGATAGACCGGCAGGGTTTCGCCGGGTGCCACCCGGTCGGCGAACATGGTCGAAGCGACGCCGCCCCGGGCCCGGCCATGGGCGGTGTAGCGGACGATGCCGACGGTCAGGTGGACCTCGTCCGGATGGGCGCGCAGGCTCGATGCGATGGAATAGAGCCGCGGCGCCAGCTTGGGCAGCAGCCCGACCAGTTCCGCGGGCGTCGCCAGGACCCGGGGAAACTCGGCGATCAGGTCGATCGCTTCCCGGCCCCACAGGTAGCGCTCCAGTTCCGCCCCATTGTCGGGGTCGAGCAGGGGCGCGAGGCGGGCGCTGTCGGCCAGCTTCTGGAACTTGATCAGGGTCGCCTGGGCCAGCTTGCCGATCGCCAGATGGCGGGTCAGGGCCTGGTCGAGGCGCAGGACCCGGTCGCCCAGGGTCACGAGGGCATCGGCGGCGAAGCCGGTGGCCGACAGCAGGGCGGTGACCTGGGCCGGGTCGTTGCTGGCCACCACGCCCAGGGCGTCACCGGGTTCGTAGGCAAGCCCCGAACCGGCGAGGGAGATCGCCACGTGGCGGGTTTCCTTGTCGGATTGCGGGCCGTTGAGGATCGTCGCCTCCAGGAGGCGCGCCGGGAACGGCTTGTCCCGTGACCAGGGCTCGTCCTCGTCCGCGTCCTCTGTCGTCGCCGGGGCGGCGGCGGGCGCCCCGGCCGGGGTGGCGGCGGCGTCGCCGATGGCCGCCAGAACGCGCTCGCGGAAGCCGGCAAAGGGGCCATCGGTGTCGCCGTCGGCCTCGACCAGGTCGGCCAGGCGGCTGCCGCCCAGGGCCGCGAAACGGGCGTCGAGCTGGGCGCCGAAACGGCAAAAATGGGTGTAGCTGCGATCGCCCAGGGCAAGCACCGCGAAATGCAGGCCGGCCAGGGGCTGGCCCTCGGCCTGCTCCAGAACGGCGGCAAAAGCCTTGGCACCGTCGGGCGGATCGCCTTCGCCATAGGTGCTGGCGATCACCGCGACGTGGCCGAAGGCCGCGATGGCGGCCAGGTCGACGGTCCCCAGGTCAACCGGCTTGGCGACATGGCCGCGCTCCCGCGCCGCCTTGGCCA
>JAJFJE010000282.1 GCA_021774355.1 Alphaproteobacteria bacterium | reverse complement strand
ATGTTCAAGGCCTTGTTCGGGAAGAAGCCGCCGCTGACCGTGACGGTGACCTCCCATGATCTGCAGTTCGAGGTGGTTCGTGGTCAGACATTACTCGAGGCCGCACAGAATGCCGGGGTCGGCTTTCCCCATGACTGCAAGGTCGGCACCTGCGGCACCTGCCGCTACCGCCTGGACGAGGGCAAGATCAGCGAATTGGCGCCGTCGGCCGTCTCCCTGACCGGCGATGACCTGCGCGCCGGCTGGCGGCTCGGCTGCCAGAGCCTGCCCCGGTCGGACCTGTCGATCTTCCTGCCCGCGCTGATCAGCGAGATCGGACCTCCGCCCAGCCTGTTCGAGGGCGAGATTGCCAGTGTGACGCCGCTGACCCACGATATCGCCGAGTTGCGGCTGAAGCTCAACCGGCCGCTGCTTTTCGTGGCCGGCCAATATGCCGACCTGCAGGTCGACGGGGTGGAGGGCGCCCGGTCCTACTCCTTTGCCGCCTCGCCGGCCGAGGGGGCGACCGATCGCCCCGTATTCCATGTCCGCAAGGTCCCGGGCGGAGCGTTTACCGAGTGGCTGTTCGGCAAGAGCCGGGTCGGCACCCATTTGATGTTGCGCGGGCCGATGGGTCAGTTCCGCCTGCGCAAGGGCGACAACCCGATCGTCTGCGTCGGCGGCGGCAGCGGCCTGGCGCCGCTCAAATGCATCCTGGAACAGGCGCTGCGGCAGGATTGCGCCAGGCCGGTCACCTTGCTGTACGGCGCCCGCACCCAGGCCGACCTGTTCTGCCTGGACGACCTCGCGGAGATCGGCCGGCGCTGGGCCGGGACGTTCCGCTTCCTGCCGGTGCTGTCGGCCGAGCCCGAGGGCAGCGACTGGCGCGGCGCCCGCGGCTTGGTCGCCGATTTTCTGACCGGCGTGGACGGGCTGGCCGAATCCCAGGCCTATCTCTGCGGCCCGCCGCCCATGGTCGACGCCGCCGAGGCCTTGCTGCTGCAACACGGCGTGGCCACCGAAGCGATCTTCGCCGACCGCTTCTTCGATCGCAGCAGGCCGGCCCAGGCGCCGGCTGTCGCGGTCAATTAACGAAAATCAATCAACGGTCCGAAGGGCCGCAGGGTGGGAGACGGCATATGAAGATCAATGGGGCAGTGGTTCGGGCCAAAGGCGGCCCCTTCGTCTTGGAGCAACTCGAGCTGGCAGAGCCCGGCGACGATCAGGTTCTGGTGAAGATTGTCGCCAGTGGCATGTGTCACACCGATCTGATCTGCCGCGACCAATATTATCCCGTGCCCCTGCCCATGGTGCTGGGGCATGAAGGCGCCGGCATCGTCGAGAAGGTCGGGCGCGGCGTGAAGAAGGTGGTGCCCGGCGACCATGTGGTGCTGACCTTCTATACCTGTGGCCACTGCCCTGCCTGTCTCAGCGGCGACAGCACCAGCTGCGCCAATTTCTTCGTGCCCAATTTCATGGGCAAGGCGGCCGACGGCAGCTGCACCATGCATGACCATGGCGGCGGCGAGATCGGCGCCAGCTTCTTCGGCCAGTCGTCGTTCGGCAGCTATGCCCTGTCCTACGAGCGCAATACCGTCAAGGTGCCCAAGGATGTGCCGCTGGAACTGCTCGGCCCGCTCGGCTGCGGCATCCAGACCGGCGCGGGCTCGGTGCTCAACGCCCTCAACCCGCCGGCCGGGTCGAGCATCGCCATCTTCGGCGCCGGCGCAGTCGGCCTGTCGGCCGTGATGGGCGCCGTGATCGCCGGCTGCACGACGATCATTTCGGTCGATATCAAGGACAACCGCCTCGCCTTCGCCAAGGACCTGGGCGCGACCCACACCATCAATGCGGCGAAGGGCAATCCGGTCGAGGAAATCCAGAAACTGACCGGCGGCGGCATCCTCTACGCACTGGAGACCAGCGGCGTTGCGGCCGTGCTCGGCCAGGCGATCAATTCGACCTGCTATGGCGGCGAGATCGGCATCGTCGGGGCGCCGCCGCTGGGGACGACCATTCCGGTCGACGTCAATTTCATGCTGTTCAATCGCAAGCTTCGCGGCATCGTCGAAGGTCACTCCGTCCCGGATATCTTCATTCCGCGCCTGGTCGAGCTCTATCGCCAGGGCAAGTTCCCGTTCGACAAGCTGGTGAAGTTCTACAACTTCGACCAGATCAACGAGGCGGCCGCGGATTCCGAGAAGGGCGTGACGATCAAGCCGGTGCTGCGCATCGTCGGCTGAGCGCAAGCGCCCGGCCAGGTAACCACTCGCATTATGGCGTGCCGGGCGGCAGGCAAGAGCCGCCCGGCAGCAGCGGAAAGGGAAAGAGATGAACGAGATGTCACCGGTATCGGGCGGCAACTTCCTCCGGGAGGAGGCGGGTGGCAACCGCTATGTCGATCGCAGCATCTTTTCCTGTCCCAAGCTCTACGAGCAGGAGTTCACCCACATCTGGGAAAAGGTGTGGGTCTATCTGGCCCATGACAGCCAGATCAAGAACCCCAAGGATTTCATCACCACCTGGATCGGGCGGACGCCGGTGATTGTCAACCGCAACCGCGACGGCCAGCTCAACGCCCTGGTCAATATCTGCACCCACCGCGGCGCCACCCTGTGCCGGACGGTCAAGGGGACCGCCGGCGATTTCTCCTGTCCGTTCCATGGCTGGTCGTTCGACCTCGACGGCAAGCTGACGGCGCCCATGGCCGAGGCCGACGGCGGCTATCCGGAGGGCTTCGACAAGGCCAAGCTGGGGCTGCGCCGGGTACGGCTGGAAAGCTATCGGGGCTTCCTGTTCGGCACCCTTAACGACCAGGCCGGGCCGCTGAGCGAGCACCTGGCGGAAAGCAAGGCCTTCATCGACATCATCGTCGATCAGGCGCCGGAAGGTGTCGAGGTGCTGAAAGGCAGTTCGACCTATACTTATGACGGCAATTGGAAGCTGCAGGCCGAGAATGGCGTCGACGGCTATCATGTCGCTTCGGTGCATGCCAATTACGTCGCGACCATGAAGCAGCGCGCCCGCTCCAAGACCGCGGGCGAAAAGACCAAGACCATGAATGTCGGCGCGGTCGCGACCTCGGCGGGCGGCTATTACGACCTGGGTCATGGCCACACATTGATCTGGTCCGACTGGACCAATCCGGAGGCCCGGCCGCTGTGGCCGCGCCGCGCGGAACTGGCCCAGAGCATGGGTCGGGAGCGAGCCGATTGGGCGGTCGGCCGGCTGCGCAATCTGCTGGTCTATCCCAATGTCTTCCTGATGGACCAGATGGGCAGCCAGATCCGGATATTCCGGCCGCTCAGCGTCGACAAGACCGAGGTCACCATCTACTGCTTTGCCCCGGTCGGCGAAGCGCCGCAAGACCGCGCCCGGCGGATCCGGCAGTACGAGGATTTCTTCAACGCCAGCGGCATGGCGACGCCGGACGACCTGACCGAGTTCGCCGAGTCCTACAAGGGCTGCCAGAACCACAGCGTCATCCGCTGGAGCGAGATGAGCCGCGGGGCCGCCCACGAGGTTCCGGGCCCCGACGAACGGGCGAAAGCCCTCGGCATCAACCCCTGCAGCTCGGGGGCTCGGATCGAGGACGAGGGGATCTTCGTCGCCCAGCATCGGCGCTGGGCCGAACTGATGGCGCCCGTGCTGGACGGAGGCCTGTGATGGACGGCAGCGGCGTGCTCGATCCTGTCGGGCTGCGCAGTTCGGTGACGGAACTGCTGGCACGGGAAGCCCACTACGTCGACGCCGGGCAGTGGGATGCCTGGCTCGCCCTGTTCGAGGAAGCGGCGGAGTACTGGATCCCGGCCTGGGATTCGGAACACGAACACACCACCGACCCGCAGTCCCAGATGTCGCTGATCTATTACGGCAGCCGGCAAGGTCTGGAGGACCGGGTGTTCCGCATCCGCACCGGGCGTTCGGCGGCCTCGACCCCGATGCCGCGGACCTGCCACATGGTCAGCAACATCCTGGCGTCGGTCAATCCCGACGGAACCTGCTCGGTGCAGGCCAAATGGGTCACCTACCTGTTCAGAATGAACCAGGCGAGTTCCTTTTTTGGCCACTACGACTATCTGCTGGCGCCCCACGAAGGCGGCTGGCGGATCCGCAAGAAGAAAATCCTGGTGCTCAATGACCTGATTCCGACGGTTCTCGACATCTACAGCGTTTGAAGGAGCGGTCGATGCTGGCATTACGCAAGTCGCAGCCCGGGATAGGCGGGCTCAGCCTGGACGAGATCGCCAGCCCCGCGCAACCCGGGCCGGGCCAGGTGCTGGTTCGGGTGCTCAATGCCGGGATCTGCGGCACCGATCTGCATATTTATCGCTGGGGGCCGTTCGCCCACCGGATGAAGCTGCCGACGGTGCTGGGCCACGAGATGTGCGGTGTGGTCGAAGCGGTCGGCGAGGGTGTCAGCCGGGTCGCCCCGGGCATGCGCGTCAGCGTGGAAAGCCACGTGCCCTGCGGCCACTGCTACACCTGTCATCGGGGCTGGGCCCATGTCTGTCCCAATACCCGCTATCCGGGGGTCGATTTCGACGGTGGTTTCGCGGCCCGGACGATCCTGCCCGAGACCATTTTGTGGCCGGTCCCGGAAAGCATTCCGACGCCGGTGGCGGCGATGATGGAGCCGTTCGGGATCGCCGTTCACGCCAGCCTGGAAGGCAGCGGAGTCTCGGGCCAGACGGTCGTGGTGGCGGGCTGCGGTCCGATCGGCCTGATGAACATCGCCGCCGCGCGGGCGCTGGGGGCGCTCCGGGTGATCGCCACGGATGTCAATCCGCTGCGCCTCAAAATGGCCCTGACCATGGGGGCCGACCGGGCCATCGATGTCGCGGAGCAGGACCCCCTGCCGGTGGTGCGCGACCTCACTCACGGGCGCGGCGCCGACGTGGTGATCGAATATTCCGGCCATGCCAAGTCGCTCGCCGGCGCCGCGGCGCTGACCACCAATGGCGGTGAGATCCGTCTTCTGGGGGTGCCCGAAGGCGAGACGGCGCTGGATCTCGAAGCCTGGCTGATCAAGGGATTGACCGTGCGCAACCTGCATGGCCGGAGGCTGTTCTCGACCTGGGAAAGCGCCACCGCCCTGTTGGCCGAAGGCAAGGTCGATATAGCCCCCCTGGTCAGCCACGTGCTGCCGCTCAACGAAGCGATGATCGGCTTCGACGCCTGCCTGACCGGCAAGGCGGTCAAGGTCCTGTTCGACGCCGGCGCCTGAGCCAATTTGCGTCACGTCCGACGCGGCCCGCCGGGTCGGCGCCGCCTGTTGCCCGTCTTTCTGGAGGAAATAAAATGAACGCACCGGTCAAGATCGCGCCGTGGTCGGGAAAGATCTTCAGCGACGGCTGGCGGGCCGCCAAGGGCGGGACGGCGCCGGTGGTCGAGCCCGCAACCGGTGTGGCCCTTGCCGACATCGGGCTGGCCAACGCCGAGGATATCGATGCCGCGGTCAAGTCGGCCGCCAAGGCCCAGAAGGCCTGGGCCGCGCTGACCTTCGACAAGCGCGCCGAAGTGGTGCGCGAGGCGGCCCGCCTGCTGCGCGAGCGGAGTGCCGAATTCGTCCAGTGGAATACCCGGGAATGCGGCTCGATCCAGCCCAAGGGCGAATGGGAAGTCGGCATTACCTATGAACAGATGATCCAGGCCGCCGGTCTTGCCGGCCTGCCCAACGGGGCCATGTACCCATCCAACGTGCCCGGCCGCACCAATCTGCAACGACGCGTGCCGGTGGGCGTGGTCGGGGTCATCGCGCCGTGGAATTTCCCGCTGTTCCTGGCAATGCGATCGGTCGCGCCGGCTCTTGCCCTGGGCAATGCGGTTGTCCTGAAACCCGACACGCACAGTGCCGTCACCGGCGGCGCCCTGCTGGCGGGGTTGTTCGAAGATGCCGGCCTGCCGAGCGGCGTGCTCCATGTCCTGGCGGGGGGGCCGGTCGCGGGCGATGCCCTGGTCCGTCATCCCGGCGTCGACATGATCTCGTTCACCGGTTCGACCGCGGTCGGGCGGCAGATCGGGGAATATTGCGGCAAGGCCCTGAAAAAGGTGACCCTGGAGCTGGGCGGCAACAATGCCATCATCGTCCTGCCGGACGCCGACCTTGACGGTGCCGCAAGCTGTGCAGCCTGGGGCTCGTTCCTCCACCAGGGCCAGATCTGCATGACCGCGGGGCGCCATCTGGTCCACCGCAGCGTCGCGGAGGCCTATGCCGCCAAGCTGACCGAACGAGCAAAAAAGCTCTATGTCGCCGATCCCAATGCCGGGCCGTGCCATCTCGGCCCGCTGATCAACGGGCGGCAGACCGAGCGGGTGCACAAGATCGTGAGCGATACCATCGCGGCCGGCGCCCAACTGCTGACCGGCGGCACGCACGCGGGCAATCTCTACCAGCCCACGGTGCTGCTGGGGGTGACGCCGGACATGCCGGCCTTCGCCAGCGAGATCTTCGGGCCGGTTGCCCCGATCACCGTGTTCGATAGCGATGCCGAGGCCGTCGACCTGGTCAATTCCAGCGCCTATGGCCTGGCGGCGGCGATCCATACCGCGTCCCTTCCGCGGGCCCTGGCCATCGCCGACCAGATCCGCACGGGCATGGTCCATATCAACGACCAGCCGGTGAATTGCGAGCCGCAGGTCCCGTTCGGTGGCATGGGGGCCTCCGGCACGGGGGGACGCTTCGGCGGTCCGGCCAGTATCGACCAGTTCACCCAGGCCCAGTGGATCAGCCTGACCGAAAAGCCGGCCCAGTATCCGTTCTGAGGGGGGCGGGGGAGGGGCGCCGGCCTCTCCCCCGTAAGTCGCCAGTTCCGCCGGTCGTTATTTCTTCTTCAGGCGATAGGCCATCTGGGGCCGGCTGATCCCCAGCAGGCGCGCCGCTTCCGAAATATTACCCTTGGCCTGGTCGACCGCTGCGGTCAGCAGGCGCGCCTCCAGTTCGTCGAGCGGCGTGCGCGATTTGAGAACGGTATCGACCACCGAGTCGACATCGGGCGCATGGGGCGGCGGGGTCAGCCCCGGATCATTGGCGCTGGTACCATCAGCCTCGACCACGGGATTGAGGCGGCCTTCGCCGGTCATCTGCCGGGCGTCGAGACCCATGCCCTCGCCCGAGGTGAACAGGTGGCACAAGTCGACCGGCTCGTCGTCCGGGGCCAGAATGACACCCCGTTCGACCATGTTTTCCAGTTCGCGCACATTGCCCGGCCAGTCATAGGCGAACATCGCCGTGATCGCCCTTTGGGTGAAGCCTGCCAGGCGCTTGCCGTGACGGGCGGAGAAGAATGTCAGGAAATGATTCAGCAGCAGGGGGATATCCGCCCGCCTTTCGCGCAAGGGTGGGATCTGGATCGGAAAGACATGCAGGCGGAAGAAGAGATCTTCGCGGAAGGTGCCCTTCTCGATGCACTCGCGCAGATTGACATTGGTCGCAGCCACCACCCGCACGTCGACCTTGCGGTTCTTATGGTCGCCGACCCGCTCGATCTCGCCTTCCTGCAGGGCGCGCAGCAGCTTGCTCTGGGCCGCCAGGCTGAGGGTGCCGATTTCGTCCAGGAACAGGGTGCCGCCGTCGGCCCGCTCGAAGCGGCCGGAACGCGAGACCACCGCGCCCGTATAGGCACCTTTTTCCACGCCGAACAGTTCGGACTCGATCAGGTGCTCGGGGATGGCGGCGCAATTGACCGCGACGAAGGGCATGGCCGACCGCTTGCTGATCCGGTGGAGGGTCTGGGCGAACATCTCCTTGCCCACCCCCGATTCGCCGAGAAGCAGCACGGTCGCGCTGGTCTTGGCGACCTTTTCCAGCATGTGGCACACGACATTGAAGCCGGTCGAGGCGCCGACCAGCGTCCGCCCGGGTTCCGGCGGGCTCTCCTCCGCCCCGGCAGCGTCGCCGCCGCCGGTGCTCGCCGAGGTCAGGGCATTGATCGCCCGGTCGCTGCGGTTGGCAAAGCTGTGGGGCTGCAGATAGACCAGATCCTCTTCGGCATCGGACCATTCGGAGACCGGCCGGCCGACGATCCGGCAGTTGGATTGGCCGGTCGACCGGCATTCGACCTCCCGGTAGAGGATGGGCCGGCCCATGAACACGCTGGTATAGCCCGATGCGTAGCCGATCTGCATCCAGCAGGCCGGTTCCGTCCCCAGGCCGTAGGATTCAATATGGACCTCGTCCTCGACCGAATCGTGCCAGAGAAACTCGCCGTAAAAGCGGCCGGTGTTGACGTCTGCCTCCAGGCGCACCGGTTCCACCGTGACGATGCCTTCGAGCATATGGAGTTGCGGGCCGACGGTGAAAAAATCGTAGAAGTCCCGTGCACCGCGCACCTTGACAGCAAGTTCGGCATCCTGGGCGCCGGAGGCATAGCCCATGCGGGTCAACAAGGCCCGGGCGCCGCGCAGGCCGATGGTCTCGATCAACTCGCGGCGCAAGCCGCCAAGCGATCGTGTGTGCAGGAGGATCATGCGGCTGTCGTCGAGCCAGATCCGACCGGCGCGCGGGCAAAAGCGCAGCCGGGCGGCGAGGTCGTCGATATCGGGCATGGCCCGTGACGACGGCGACGACTGCGCCCGATCCAGCGAGCCCGAGCGGCTGATGGTCCTGGTATCGAGATTCCGAATGGGGACCGCCATGAGCCTTCCTCCGCTTCGTTGTTCGTTTGCGCCGATCGCCTGGGCGGTCCGGCGGTGCCGCCGCACCACCTTGGCAGGCGGCGACGGCAGATATTAAGTTTACATATAGGGCTCTTTATCGATTTGCTAAATCACAACCGTCCCATTGCCCCTCAAAATGGATCGAATTTACCAGATGGAGCAACGAATCCAGCCGCCACCCGCGCCGTATTCCACCAAATGATCGGATCGTGCCAGGCGATGTGCCATAGCGCCGATGGCGGCGGCAAGACCCGAAGCCCCGGCCCCGGCCAACGCCGCGGCTTTCTTGACAGGCCCCCCCGGCAGCCATAACATCCGAGCCGGTCGGTCTGTAACAGAACCCGTATCGGCAGTCAGAGGCCGGGAGCGGATGGGGCGACCAAAGGGATTAGCCCAGCATATGGGGCGCCGAGCGGCTGTAACATGGCCGGCGGCGGGCAGGAGTGCTGGGCGCGTAGAAAGTATCGGCCGAAAAAGGTCGATTTGGGGGCCAGCGTGTTTGTGTATTGCTGCGCTGCGATGGGGCGGGGGCCGGAAACCTCCCGCCCTTCAGGGCTATCCAGACATGGACCCCAGGGGTCTCGTCCAGCCGGCCGGTCGCGCCGGCGCCGGTTGTGTCTGCGCGCTTCAGGCAACCCCCGGAAATGTTGAACCGAATTGGTAGCCGGGGGACCGAGGCCGCGTCGACTGCCGGAGCCGGCGCCGGGCCGTGGCCGGCGCGTGGCGGGGCGGACCGGTGGCCGGGAGCGACCTCACGATATGGTCGGGTGGCCGATCGCAGGCCCGGTCGATTGATCCAATTCGCAAAGCTGCACTGCAGCAAAAACATGACGGTATTAACTGGAACTATTTTCAAGAGCCGACTAAGGGCCGGGGAAAACGCGATATCCATCGGCCCTGAAGGGCCAGGCAGGGCCTTGGCAGGGTTTTTGCAAGGCACGAGGTCTGTGGATTACCCCCCGAACCAAAGGGGGGACTCCGATGGGGGAGACCTGATTTGGCGAGCGACAGCACTACAGCATCTGGGGAGCCGGCCGTGCCGGAGGTCTCGCGGAAACGGCCAAGCTCGGGCCATTCCCTACGTCAATTTGGGTCAAATTCAGGACCCGACTTGGTTGACACCCTTCGGGCCTGAAGGTTTATTCACCGAGCGGTTAATTAATTGCAAAGTCTCGCCAATTCGCTTGGCACCGCACCTAGGGAGGTAGGTTAATGGTTCCCAGTTCGCAGCGTGACGGGTGTGACCTTTCGCGTCGGCCTAGGCGGCCGCGTTTCGGGCACGGCGCCGTCTCGCTCTTGTCCAGGGCTGCGTTGCTCCTGGCGCTCGGGCTGCCGGTCGGCAGCACCATTGTGGCCACCCCCGGGCATGCGGCGCCCGCATCCGAAGCGCCCGATACCGGGCCGGTCCGCGAATTCCCCGATAATCTTTTCGGCCTGACCATTGTCGACGCCGAGTCGGCCTATGCCACCGGCTACCACGGGATGATCAAGGTGTCGCATGACGGCGGCACCAAGTGGACGACGGTTCCGTACAACAGCAGCGATCTGCTCCGCCGGGTGGTTTCCATGGGCGGCGGCGTCGCCGTCGCTGTGAGCCACCGGGGCGACATCCTGAAGAGCGACGCCAGCGGCGAGAACTGGAAAGTTGTCTACAACGTACCGGCGACTTACCTCCGCGACGTCTCGTTCGCGACGCCGCAGGTCGGCTGGGTGGTCGGGCACGACGCGGTGATCCTGCACACCACCGATGGCGGCGCCACCTGGAAGCAGGAGACCTTGAGCGGCTATACGCTGCGCGATCAGCCGCGCTTTTCCGGGGTTGTCGCCTTGAGCGAGAGCCGGGCGATCGCGGTCGGCGAATTCGGCACCATCGCCGAGACGCGCGACGCCGGCGCCAGCTGGCAGACCATCAGCGTCAAAATGTTGCCGACAATGTTGTCGGTCGCGGCAAAGGGCAATCGCGGGGTCGCGGTCGGCCTGACCGGGACGGTCGCCGAACTGAATATTCCGGACGACGGTCCGGTCGAACTGGTCTCGCAGAAGAGCACCGGGCCGGAGCATTTCCTGTCGGTCGCGCTGAGCGCCGACGGCCAGACGGCGTTGATCGGCGGCATGTCGACCTTGGCAACCTGGCGCGACGGGACCCTGACCAAGGCCGACGTCGATCCCAAGTTCGACATCGAGCATTCGTGGATCGGGGGCGTGGCGATCGGGCCGGACGGCCGGGCACTCGCCGTCGGCCTGATGGGGTCCATCCTGCGGGCGGACAGCCTGACCGGGCAGTTCACCCAGCAGAACCTGCCGGACAACGATCCAGGGGCGGTGCCGACCAGTGGCCCTGCCGGAAACAAGCAGAGCGCTGAAGGCGCCGCCGCCACCCAAAAGGTGATTCAATGATCGCGCAACGTATTGCTTCCTTCACGCGGCGGCGGGCGAAAATCATCGTCGCCTTCATGGCGGTTCTGACAATCGCTCTCGGTTACATGTCCGTGTCGCATCTGTCGCTGCGCGTGGTCCTGGAAGCGATGCTTCCGATTCATCATCCCAACGTGCAGCTGATGGCGAAATTCGGCGCCCAGTTCGGCGGCGCCAACACGACGCTGGTGATGGTGGAGAACCCCAACGGGGACATCTACAACACCGAGTTCATGTCGGCCTATAAGCGGATCACGGACGACATCTACTTTAACCCGGACGTCCATCGCCACCTGGTGCAGGCGCTGACCTTGCGCAAGACCAAGGCGGTGGTCGGCTCGGCCGGCTCGATCGACATCACTGCGGTCGCCTGGCCCGACCTGCCCAAGACGCCGAAGGAATGGGAGGCGCTGCGCTCGGCCGTGAAGGCCCAATATCGCGGCTTCCTGGTGTCGAGCGACGAACGGGCGGCGATGATCATCGCCGATTTCCGAGACGAAACCGATTACGCCAAGCTGGTCGACTTTATCGACGGCCTGGCCGAGCGGGAGGGCGCCAAGGGCTTCAAGGTCCATATGGTGGGACGACCCATTCTCCTCGGGACCATCTACAACGACCTCAGCGCGACCTTGGTCCTGATCTGCGTCTCCCTGGTCTTTTCGGCGCTGATCCTGTTCCTCTACTTCAAGTCATGGCTCGGGGTCTGGGTGCCGATGAGCACGGCCTCGGTCGGCACCCTGTGGGGTACCGGGACCATGGCGCTGGTCGGCTATAATCTCGATCCGCTGCTGATCATCCTGCCGGTGTTCGTGTTCGCCATCGTGCTGTCGCACTGCGTGCAGTTCATGTCGCGGGTCTTCGAACGGCTGGAAGGCGGCATGAGCATGCCCGACGCCGTCGAGGGCGGCATGGCCCAGGTGTTCATTCCCAGCGTCACGGCCATTGTCGCGGCGGCCGGCGGCTTCTTCGTGCTGGTCCTGATCGGTGTGCCGAGCCTGCAGATCCTGGGCATCATCTGCGGTGCCTGGCTGCTGGCCATCGGCCCGGCCCTGGTGCTCAGCGCCGCCATCATGTCGCTGATGCCACGGCCGCGGAAATTCCGCTCGCGCACCACCTGGGTGGAGTCGGTCTGGCGCTTCGCCCACTTCGAGCGCCACTGCTGGCTGGTCATCATCGTCTTCGCGTTGAGCGGACTGAGCAGCATCTACTTCGCCCGCCACCTGATCATCGGCGACGCCATCGGCAGCCCGATCCTGTGGCCGGACGCGAAGTACAACAAAGACAACACCATCATCAATGATCGCTTCTCGGGCATCGGTACCGACACGATGTTTGTCTATGTCGAGGGCAAGCAGGACACCATGATGGAGCCTGCGGTCTACAAGGCCTTCGAGGAACTCGATCGCTACATCTGGGAACGGGTCGAAAAGGCCCGCCCGGGCCAGAGCCTGGTGCCGGTGGTCAAGACCGTGAACCAGGTGCTCTACGAAGGCGATCCATCCTACTCGTTCATCCCGGATACCCCGGAAGAGTGTGCCTTCAACGTCTATCTCTACAGCGCCAACGGCGAGCCGGGTGACTTCGCGGCCCTGACCAACGAGACCTGGCAGATCGGCTACATGGCGATCTCCCTGGACGACAAGACGGGTCCGACGGTCGATCTGGTGACGTCGCTCGCACGGAAATTCATCGCCGAGATGAAGCCCCTGCCGAACGACGCCAAGCTGATGGTCGCCGGCGGTCAGATCGGTATCGCCGAGGCGATCAACTACGAGATCAAGTCGACCAAGGACATCGTCCTGCTGGCCGTGATCCTGTTCATCATGGTGGCCGTGCTGGTGTCGTTCCGCTCGATCTGGGTGGCGGCGGTGTTGATCGGCGCCTTGCTGATTTCGACCTTCCTGACCGAAGCCTTCATGTATGTCTGGGGCATCGGTCTCAACATCAACACGCTGCCTCTGGCAGCCCTCGGCGTCGGCCTGGCAGCCGACTACGGGATCTACATCTTGCACCGGATCAAGGACGGCCTGGCGCAAGGTATGGACCTGCAGGACGCGGTCTATCACGGCCTCGAAACTGCAGGGAACGCGACCATGATCACGGCGATCACCATGATTGCCCCGGTCATGCCCTGGGCGTTCTTCTCGGCCCTGAAATTCCAGGCCGAGATGGGCGTGCTCCACGCGGTGGTGCTGCTGTTCAACATGCTCGGTGCGCTCATCTTCGTGCCCTGCATGGTGCTGCTGTTCAAGCCCAAGTCGCTCTACAGCCATCACGGCGCCCATGGCGTCCGTACCGACAATCGTGAGCGTGCAGAGGAGCCCGCTGAGTGACCGGTCAGAGGGTCACGCGGGGGGATTCAGGAAAAAGGGGGGGCAGATGAATATGCGTAGTGCACTACTGGCCACGACCGTACTCGGTGGTGTCATTGGCGTGGCGTGGGCGTCGATGGCCGCCATCGACATCACCGACGATTTCACCATCGGCGGCCGATTCAAGCAGGGGGTCGCTCTCGCCTATGATCCCAGCATCGTCCGGGGCGGCGGCGTTGAGATCGGCCAGATGAACTACTGGGCCGAACTGACGGCCAGCTGGAAACCGTCGAACAACATCACCTTCACCGGTGACTGGTGGTTGCGCGGCGACTGGTACTCCGACCTTGGCGGCGATCTGATCCAGCCGGGTATTCCCGACTATTCCTCGCCGCAATATCTCGACACGTTCGACTACCACCTGAATGAAAAGGGTGGGGGCCGGCCGGCTGGCCCGCAGATCAACCCGCCGCCCGATCCGTTCGACAACACAGACCACCAGAACCGGTTCCTCTCGGATTTCAACGACGAGGTCATCCGCGAGATGGCGGTCAAGCTGACCGACACGCGTAACCGCTACGCCCTTAAGGTCGGCAAGTTCGTCCGCGGCTGGGGCCAATCGGACGGCCTGCGCCTGCTCGACGTGCTGCACGCCCAGGATTTCCGCATGAAGTTCGCCTTTGGCGACTCGGACGAAATCCGTATCCCGAACTGGATGGTGGCGGCCGAGTTCAGCTTCGACCCGCTGGGCCTGGGTGCGCCGTTCCACGCGATCGGCATCACCAAGCCCAAGATCGAGCTGATCTACATGCCGGAATATCACCACGACCAGTTGGTGATCAACAACGCCACCACCGGCGACAACACGTCTGGCGGCCTCTATGGCGCGCCTTACCCGCTGGAAATCGACAAGGAATCGGGCTACGGCATTCCGTTCTTCGGTGCCCACCTGACCAATCTCGGCCGCAAGCGCTTCGACTTTGCCGATCCCACCCTGGCTGGACGCTTCCAGTTCCGGATCCTGGAAGGCGAGGCGACCTTGAACGCGCTCTATGCCTACCAGGAACTGCCGATCGTCAAGTTCCGCGGCTCCAACCTTGTGGTCGGTAACGCATTTCACGACGAGAGCAACGCGACTGCGGTGGTGCCGCTGAGCGAGAGCGCGACGCAGACCGTGGTGTTTGCGCCGGTTGGTGGCTATGCCGCCTTCCTGCGCGGTCCGGCGCCGTTGCTGTCGGGTCTGCAGAACATTCTTGGAACCGGCGCGATCAACCCGTTCGGTTGCACCGCGGTCGGTGTCATCGGCCCGATGTGCTCGGTGAACGTGAAGTTCGACCTCGACTGGCGCTATCGCCGGAAGCTGGTCGGCGGCAGCTACACCCGCGATATGGTGGAACTGCCCTTCGGCCCCAAGGCGGTTGCCCCGGTGTTCCGGACCGAGTTCTCCTACGAATTCGACAAGCCGTTCAACAAGTCGACCTCGAAGGATCAGTTCGGCCGCCGCGAGGAGGGTATCGCCGCGGTGGTCACCACGCCGACCGAGGCGGTGACCAAAAAGGATCAAATCTCGATCATGACGGGATTTGACTACTTCCTTTGGGTGCCGTTCTGGAAGAACCAGGATGGTTCTATCTTCACCAGCTTCCAGCTCTTCACTATCATCACCCCTCATGCGAAAGAGCTGCTGTTCCAGTCGCCCTACTCGTCCTATGGCTCGAAGCTGCACAAGGTCCAGAATTATGCGACCTTCCTCTTCTTCCGGAACTTCGACGACGGTCGGCTTTATGTCGAAGGCCTGGCCGCCTATGACTTCCAAAACAAGGGCTGGGGCATTCGGCAGCGGTTCGACTTCAACTACTTCGGCGACAATATCCGGCCGCGACTCGAATTTACGCATTTCGAGGGCCGGACCGAACAGGGCGTGTTCGGCATCTTCGACCACGTGGACAATGTCGAGCTGTCGGTAACGTTCCAGTTCTAAGCGGACTACGCGGGGCGCCATCCAAAATGGGGCTTACAACAGGAAGGAAGGGAATCCAATGAACAGACCACATCTGCTAGCCGGAATGCTGACGGCGGCGTTGTTGGCACCGGTGGCGGCATATGCCGACCCCTCGATCGAGATAAGTGAGTGGAAGGCGTTTCAGGCTGCCAATACCGACCGGGATCGTTCCAAGTTCGCCGATGCACTGGCGGCCCCGGCCGCGCAGGAGCTGGCCAAGCGTTGGTCAGCCCTGCGCGGCTATGACGCCCCGACTTTGCGTCAGCAGGCGAACCTGCCGGCCGAGTTGAAGCCGGGCCTGGTGATCGACGCGTCGAATGTTGACGCGCCGTATCTCAAGGACATCATGATCAGCCCCCTGGGCGACCGCCTGAAGGCGACCGACTGGGTCAAGATCAAACAGCTGAAGTTGATTCCGACCTCCAGCTACTACATGCCGAAGGGCGCGCTGGAACAGACCGAA
>JAJFJE010000281.1 GCA_021774355.1 Alphaproteobacteria bacterium | reverse complement strand
CGGGTGCGCCGACCGGCCGCGGCGGCGCGCCCGGCGGCACCGGGACATCTTCCAGGCGAACCGGCCGGCCGCTCAGAACCAGGATGCGGTCGGCCAGGCGCAGGGCTTCCAGGGGATCATGGGTGACCAGCACGACGGTCGTGCCGCGCAACAATGCCGCCGCCTCGTTCTGCAAACGGTGGCGGGTCGGCGCGTCGAGCGCCGAAAACGGCTCGTCCATCAGCACAACGGGACGCTGCTCGTAGAGCGTCCGGGCAAGGGCGGTGCGCTGGCGCATGCCGCCCGACCGGGCGGCAGGTCGCAAGCCGGCGGCATCGCCCAGGCCCAGGCGGCCGAGCAGATGGCGGGCGCGCACCGGATCGGGCCGTTCGCCGCGCAGCCGGCTGCCGATCAGGACATTGTCCAGGACCGTGGCCCAGGGCAGCAGGTGGTCCTTTTGTTCCATCAGGGCCACACGCGGGGCGAGCGGCGCCCCGTCCGAGGCCCGGACCGTACCGGTGGTGCCGGGCGGCGCCAGCCCGGCAATCAGCCGCAGCAGGCAGGATTTGCCGACGCCGCTGGGGCCGAGCAGCGCCGTCCAACTGCCCGGCGCGAAATGGGCCGTCAGATCGGCAAACAGGGTGGTGCCGCCAAAGCGCAGCGATGCCCCCAGCAGGGCCACGCCCGGGGGCGGCCAGTCGGTCGGCAAGATCGTGACGGCGGTCCCCATTCCATCCCTCCGCCGGTCCGAACCGGTTCAGGTTCAAGGAGTCGTCCGGGATCTCGGACCTCTCAGCCGGTTCGCCCGGCTCCCCCTGGATGGCGGGATGATGGCGGCTCGACCCTTGACCCGCAAGGGGCCATGTCGCACCGTCCGGCCATGAGACGTCTTCTCGGCCTGCTGGTCGCCTGGGTGGTCCTGCTCGGCCCGGCCGGCGCGGGGGCCGAGCCCCTGACCGTAAGCAGCGGGTCGGGCGACCATCGCTTCGAGGTCGAAATGGCGGTCAGCGCCGTCGACAAGGCTCGCGGCCTGATGTTCCGCCAGAGCCTGGCGCCCGATGCCGGCATGCTGTTCGTCTATCAGCGCCCCCAGCCGGTCTCGTTCTGGATGCGCAACACGCTGATCCCTTTGGACATCCTGTTCATCGGCAAGGATGGCCGGATCGCCCGCATCCACCGCCGGGCAAGGCCCCTGGATGACACCCCGATCCCGTCGGGCGGACCGATTCGCGGGGTTCTGGAAATTCCCGGCGGGCGTGCCGCGGAACTGGGCCTGGCGGTCGGCGACCGGGTGATCGGGCCGCTGCTCCCCTGAGCGGCGCCGCTCAGCCGCCGGGCTGGCGGTAGGGGTTGAAGTCGACATCGATCAGCAGATAGGAACTGATCTTGTACTTCACATTGCTGGCCGGGCTGGCGCCCCGGTGCGGATGGGTCCAATAGGGCGGGAACAGCACCATCGAACCGGCCTTGGGCTGCACCCGAAGGCGCTGAAAGGGAAATTCGGTATAGCCGCCCTCGGCCACGTCATTGAGGTAGAGCAGGCAGGCCAGCAGCCGCCGATGGGTGCCGCCGAAGGTCGCGTCGACATGCATTTCGAAGCCCTGGCCGGGCTGGATCCGCTCCATCACCGGGGTGCCGCGGGTCACGCCGGGCGAGTTCAGGAAGCCGGCAAAGGACGGCACGGCGGCGCCGTAGGCCTGGAGATTGCGCTCGGTCGCGTCCCGGTAAAGGGCGCAGATATCGGTCCATTCGCCGTGCTGGGCCAGGTCGAGCATGGTGCCGGAGCGCACTTTTGGTGCGGCGCGGGTCGCCGTGGCGCTGGGGAAAACCCGCGGATCGGCCTCGAACCGGTCGATCAGATCTTGGCATTGGGCCGGCGCCAAGGTCTCCGGAAAGACGCTGATGAAATGGGGCGGCGCCTGCTGCGACCGGACGGCGGCGGCGGTGGCGGGAGAACGCTGGGCGGTCATCGATGTTTCCATGGGCGATGGTCTGCCATGCTAGCAGCCGGGATGACGGCGCGACAAGCCGCGGGCGATTGCCGGGCCCATCGCGGTCGTGTAAGCACTGTCTCCGGTCGATCGGGGCGTAGCTCAGCCTGGTAGAGCGCCTGCTTTGGGAGCAGGAAGTCGCAGGTTCAAATCCTGTCGCCCCGACCACCCCTTAGCTGGTTTCCAACGTGACGGTTTTACAGATGGTTTTGCAGCGCCCGTTCCGTTCGTGTTCGCGCCCATCCGCCGAATCCGGTCTCTCAGAAGCTCGTCGCGCTTCACGTAACGGTTGATCAGCGCCTCTACGTGGTCTTCGACCCAGGTGATTATTTCGGCGATGTCGTCTTCCGCCCACCGCTTTTTCCCGTGCGGATCTCTACTGCCAGATCTCCGACATGCGACCAGGACAGGCGGAGGAGGTCGCCCCGCCGCAGCCCCGTCAGGCTGGCGAGCTTGGCTGTCATGAGCACCTCCCGGGAGGCGTGTGGCTTCAGGGCTGCAAAATCGTCGTCGGTCCAGATCAGCGAAGATCGGTCATTGCTATAAAGGTGCTCGATGCCGACACAGGGGTTGGTGTCGAGCTTGCTACAGACACCTGACGTGGAGTTTCCGAACGCCTTCGGTGGGCGGATCAAGGCCATGGTCACGTGCGTCTATGAAATTTCGAGCGGGACTGTGGTCAACGTCATAATTGGCACCGGACCGTGAGGGGGCGCCCCGCCCTTACTCCGCCGCCTGAACCGGCTTGATCTGGTCCAGCACGTCAATCATCTCTGCACCAAGAACGGCAACATCGTGGGCGGCCTGCAAGTTCAGCCAGAACCCCGGCTCGTTGTCGAACAGGCGGGCCAGCCGAAGGGCGATATTCGCGGTCACCGGCTGCCGTCCGCCGAGGATGTCGTAGAGCGACTGGCGGGAGATATGCAGGCGCTCGGCAACGGCGGTCTTGGTCAGGCCGGTGGCGGGAATGATGTCCTCCCGGAGCAGCTCGCCGGGGTGCATCGGGGCAAGATTGGTGTGCATCAGTGATAGTCCTCCACATCGACGTCGACCGCGCCGCCATCCCAGGCCCATGTCAGCCGGTAGTTGCCCGAAATCCAGACCGACCAGCGCGCCGGGGCCGCGTGCAGTGAGTGAAATTTGAAGCCGGGAAGGTTCATGTCCTCCGGCGTCGTCGCCGCATCCAGGGCTAGAAGCATCCGCCGCAAGCGCGCCTCGTTTTGAACGGGCAGCTTCCGGCCGTTGCCGGTGGTGAAGAAGGTTCCAAGGGCCTTGGATCGGAACGTCTTGATCATATGTGTAAGGTCTTACCTTACGTCGACGCTGTAAAGCAATTCCTTACGCTGGCGCCTCCGGGCGGCCTTTTCATTTTGCCGGGCGGCACGGCTAAGTCTTCGAGCCTAGTCACGGTGTCGATCAGGAAGAGTTTCGCGACGGCGCGCTTGAATCCAGGCCCAAAAGTTTTACAGCGCCATCGTAACCCATTCATTCTATGGGGCACAAAACCGCCGATTTTACGGCTATATTTCTGATATCGCGGTCACACGTCCGGCTTTGGGAGCAGGAAGTCGCACGTTCAAATCCTGTCGCCCCGACCATCCCTCGATGGGCCGGCCCGCCCAAGGCGTTGTGCAGTCATCCCAGGGATTCGACCAGCAGGCCGGCGGCGATCACGGCCAGCAGCAGGGCGATGCCGAACCAGAAATCCCGCGCCCGCTTTTCGCTGCGGCGCCACGCCTCGGGCAGGGTCGGGGCGGGTCGGGTGGCAGGCGGCACGCGGTCGCGGGCCGGACGCCGGGCCAGCAAGGCGACCGCCAATGCACCGATGGCCAGCAGGATCAGGGCGGCGACCAGCAGGCGGGTCATTATTCGCCATCCGCCCCGGTGAGGTCGAGCAGCACCGCCGGCGGCCCGTCCTGGTCGATATCCTGGACCTCGCGCAGGCGGCGGTCGAGGGCGCGCCGGCGCACCGCGACCTGGTCGATCTGCTGGCTGGCCTCGATCAGCTTGCGCTGCACCTTGTCCAGCACCTCGCCATATTTGCCGAACTCGGTCTTGACCGAGCCCAGGAGTTGCCACACCTCGCTCGAGCGCCGCTCGATGGCCAGGGTGCGAAAGCCCATCTGAAGGCTGTTCAGCAAGGCGGCGAAAGTGGTCGGGCCGGCCGGGATAACCCGGTAGTCCCGCTGCAGCGTATCGATCAGGCCGGGCCGGCGCAGGGCTTCGGCATAAAGTCCCTCGGTCGGCAGGAACATGATGGCGAAATCGGTGGTCCGGGGCGGATTGAGATATTTGTCGCGGATATCCTTGGCAAAGCCGCGTAAGCGCAGGTCGAGGGCCCGCGCGGCCGCTTCCACCCCGTCGGCATCGGCACGGTCGGCGGCTTCGAGCAGGCGCTCGTAATCCTCCCGCGGGAACTTGGCATCGATCGGCAGCCAGACCTCTTCCCCGACCTGGCGGCCGGGCAGGCAGACGACGAATTCGACCCGTTCGGCGCTGCCTTCCACCGTGGCCACATTGGCCCGGTACTGGTCGGCGGTCAGGATGTCGGCGAGCAGGGACTGGAGCTGCATCTCGCCCCAGATCCCGCGGGACTTCACATTGGTCAGCACCCGTTTCAGGTCGCCCACGCCGGAGGCCAGGTTCTGCATTTCGCCAAGGCCGCGATGGACCTGTTCCAGCCGCTCGGAGACCAGTTTGAACGATTCGCCCAGGCGCTGCTCCAGGGTGCCCTGAAGCCGCTCGTCGACGGTCCGGCGCATTTCCTCCAGCTTGGTGGCGCTGTCGGCGGCCAGGGCGGCAAAGCGGCTGTCGAGACTGCCGGCCAGGGCGTCGAGACGCATGGCCAGGGTATCGCCGAAGCCTTTCAGGCCGCCGCTCGCCTCTTGCCGGTTCTGCCCCAGTTCCGCGCGCAGGGTCCGCTCGTTGCGCTCCAGCGCCTGTTCC
>JAJFJE010000029.1 GCA_021774355.1 Alphaproteobacteria bacterium | reverse complement strand
GTACTCGCCCTTCTCCATGACATTGGCATGGCTGCAGGTCAGGCCCGACAGATAGGTGACGACGGGGCAGGGGCCCCGTTCCGCCTGGGGCGGCACGAACACGGCGAAGGTCATCGCCGTCCCGGTTGCCGCCGAGGTGTGGCGATAGACGCCCTGGGTGCCGCCGAAGCTGCGGCTGGTCGAGACCGTTTCCAGCATGGGTCAGAAGGTCACGACGCCGCGGATCGACTCGCCGTGGTGCATCAGGTCGAAGCCCTTGTTGATCTCGGCGAGGGGCATGACATGGGTGATCATGGGGTCGATCTGGATCTTGCCGTCCATGTACCAGTCGACGATCTTCGGCACGTCGGTCCGCCCCCGGGCGCCGCCAAAGGCGGTGCCGCGCCAGACCCGGCCGGTGACCAATTGGAACGGCCGGGTGGCGATCTCGGCGCCGGCCGGGGCGACCCCGATGATGACGCTCTCGCCCCAGCCCTTATGGGCGCATTCCAGGGCCTGGCGCATCACCTTGACGTTGCCGGTGCAGTCGAAGCTGTAGTCGGCGCCGCCCTTGGTCAGGTCGACCAGATAGGGGACGAGGTCGCCCTCGACTTCGGTCGGGTTGACGAAATGGGTCATGCCGAAGCGCCGGCCCCAGGCCTCGCGGTCCGGGTTGATGTCGACTCCGACGATCATGTTGGCGCCGACCAGGCGCAGCCCCTGCAGCACGTTGAGGCCGATCCCGCCCAGCCCGAAGACCACGCAATTGGCGCCGGGTTCGACCTTGGCCGTGTTGATCACGGCGCCGATGCCGGTGGTGACGCCGCAGCCGATATAGCAGACCTTGTCGAAGGGGGCGTCGGCGCGGATCTTGGCCAGGGCGATTTCCGGGACGACCGTGAAATTGGCGAAGGTCGAGGTTCCCATATAGTGGTGGATCGGCTTGCCCTCGCAGGAAAAGCGCGAGGTACCGTCGGGCATCAGGCCCTTGCCCTGGGTGATCCGGATCTTTTGGCAGAGGTTGGTCTTGCGGCTGAGGCAGTAGTCGCAGGTCCGGCATTCCGGGGTGTAGAGCGGGATGACGTGGTCGCCCTTCTTGAGGCTGGTGACCCCGGGGCCGACATCGACCACCACGCCGGCGCCTTCGTGGCCGAGAATGGTTGGGAACAGGCCCTCGGGATCGGCGCCCGACAAGGTGAAGGCGTCGGTATGGCAGATGCCGGTCGCCTTGATCTCGACCAGCACTTCGCCCTCGCGCGGGCCGTCCAATTGGACGGTGGTGATTTCCAGGGGTTTGCCGGCCTGAAAGGCAACGGCGGCGCGGACATCCATCGGGGTTCCCTCGTGTTAGCCGATCTGCGAGTCGGTGCGGGCGACAGCTTTGCAAGGGGAGGCGGCCGGCGACAACCCGCCTTTTGGGTTGGTGGCGTCGCTGGCGGGGAAATGGCGGGCTGGTGTGACGGCTCGTCAGGTCCTATATCTCCAATTCGGTCTTCGCAGTGAAGTTGGGTTGTCACGATGGTCAAGTCCTGGAGTCCCGAAAGTTGGCGCCATCTGCCGGTCCGCCAGGTTCCGGACTATCCCGATCCGGCGGCTCTGGCGGTGGTCGAGGGCAAGTTGCGGAGCTATCCGCCCCTGGTCTTCGCCGGCGAGGCGCGCAATCTGAAAAAAGCTTTGGCCGAGGTGGCCGCCGGCAAGGCCTTTCTGCTCCAGGGCGGCGATTGCGCCGAAAGCTTTGCCGAATTCCACCCGAACAACATCCGCGATACGTTCCGCGCCATTCTTCAGATGGCCGTGGTGCTGACCTTCGCGGCGTCCTGCCCGGTGGTGAAGGTCGGGCGCATGGCCGGGCAGTTCGCCAAGCCGCGCTCGGCCCCGACGGAAGAACTGGGCGGCGTCACCCTGCCCAGCTATCGCGGCGACATCGTCAACGGCATGGATTTCACGGCCGAATCCCGGCAGCCCGATCCGGCGCGCCTGCTCCAGGCCTATGGCCAGGCCGCGGCGACTCTTAACCTGCTGCGGGCCTTCGCCCAGGGCGGCTATGCCGACCTGCACGAGGTCCATCGCTGGAACATGGGCTTCGTGACCAGCCCGCAGACCGAGCGCTACCGCGACCTCGCGGCCCGTATCGAGGAGTCGCTCAACTTCATGGCGGCCTGCGGCATCACCTCCGAGACCACGCCCAGCCTGCGCCAGACCGACTTCTACACCTCCCACGAAGCGCTGCTGCTGGGCTACGAGCAGGCCATGACCCGGGAGGATTCGACCCAGGGCGGCTGGTACGACACGTCGGCCCATATGCTCTGGATGGGCGAGCGCACCCGCGACCTGGACGGCGCCCATATCGAGTTTCTGCGCGGCATCCGCAACCCGATCGGCTGCAAGGTCGGGCCGGGGGCCAATCCGGCCGATCTGATCCGCCTGATCGACGTCCTCAATCCGGACAACGAGGCCGGCCGCCTGACCCTGATCAGCCGCATGGGCCACGACCAGGTCGAAGCCAAGCTGCCGGCCCTGGTCCGCGCGGTGACGCGCGAGGGGCGCAAGGTGGTGTGGTCGTGCGATCCGATGCACGGCAATACCATCAAGTCGGGGACCGGCTTCAAGACCCGGCCGTTCGACCGCATCCTGGCGGAAGTGCGCGGCTTCTTCGCCGTGCATCAGGCCGAAGGGAGCTATGCCGGCGGCATCCACATCGAAATGACCGGCCAGAACGTCACCGAATGCATCGGCGGCGCCATGGACGTGTCGGATGCCCAGCTGGCCGACCGCTACCACACCCATTGCGACCCGCGGCTGAACGCCAGCCAGGCCCTGGAACTGGCCTTCCTGGTCGCCGAGGGCCTGAAAGCCGAACGGCTGGGCCAGCCGCTGGCCGCGGCATCCTGATCGCGCGCTGCGGCCCCCGCCCTCAGGGGCGGGGTCCCGCCCGTGCGCGCGTTCCCGTTTGCGGGTCTCGTCCACGCGCCGTCGCTCGTCCGCGCGCCTGCACCCGTCCGCGTGCCCTCTCCCCCCTTGCGTCATGACCGGGCTTGTCCCGGTCACCCACGTGTCCGTGGCAGGCACGGCGTTCCCGTGGATGGCCGGCACGGCGGCCGGCCATGACGTGAGGGGGGCAGGCACGGCGGCCGGCCATGACGGTGGCTAGTAGCCCTTGGTCCAGACGACCAGATTGGCCGGCTCGCGGCCGGCCTCGACGGCCTCGATCGCCGCCAGGA
>JAJFJE010000280.1 GCA_021774355.1 Alphaproteobacteria bacterium | reverse complement strand
TGCTTCTGCCGATCATCATCGCCCCCGAATTCCGCGAGCAGGGCGGCCCGGTGGAACAGAAGGTCAAGACCCTCTATCGCCGCTTCGCCGAAGCCATGGAAACCGTGATCGACGCCGGCGGGGCCGACGGCACCTTTGCGTCGCACGGCCCCACGCGGGAAATGGCCGCGGTTCTGGTCGCCCTGTCCGACGGCATGCTGCTGGAATGGGTCCGCCGCGGCGAGGACCTGGACGGCGCCGCCTTCGTCGCCACGGCGCGCCATTTCCTGCTGGCGGCGATGAAGCGGCCGGACGCCTGACGCGGCACCCCTGACCGCCGCCTATCCTGGCCGCCCGTCGTGGCGGCTGGCGCTTTCGCCGGCGGCAAGCTCGATGATCTCGGCGGTGATTTCCTGCTGCCGCACGATGCGCTGGGTCCCTTGCAGTTCGGTCAGGCGGCGTTCGATCTGGCCGTGGGCGGCGGCCATCGCCTCCATGCGGGCGTCGTTTTCGGCGGCAAAGCCGTGCAGCGCGGCGCGGCACAGCTCGGCATGGAGATAATCGCCGGTCAGGCCGACCAGCAGGGCGTCGGCGGCCAGGTTGAGCAGGGCCGGGGCAGCCGTGTCGACGGCGCGGAAATGCGCCGGGTCGAGCGGCAGCAAAGCCCGCCGCTCGACCACCACGCCGTGGCCCGGATGGCGGCAGGCATAGACCGCGTCCAGCCGGTCGATGTCGCCACCGGCAAGGCGCGCGTAAAGCGCCTCCGAGATCCTCTGCGCGAGGCGGGGCACGCCCTCGGAATGGGCCGGCATGGCGCAGGTCCAACCGGCGGCGATGCCCCGTTCGGCGGCGATGGCCTGGCCGCGGCTGCCCACGAGGAATAAGGCCGCCCCCGCCAGCTCCCCGGCGACGGCGTCCAGGATGCGTTCGCTGAAGGCCCCGGCAAAGCCCTGTTCAGCACAGAACAGGACCACCGCCGGTCGGGCCCGGGGGCGGCGGGCGCCACTATCGGCGGCCCCTGCCGCCAGCATGCGGCCGATCGCCCGGGCGATGGTTGCCGCATAGCTGTCGACGGCCGCCAGTTGACTGCGGGCCCGCTGGGCCCGGGCAGCGGCGATGCCGCGCATGGCGTTGACCACCGCGCCAAGCTGGGTGATGCCCTCGATGCGGGCGCCGACTTCGGCCAGCCGCCCGGTCATGGCGCCGCCGCCCCGGCGGCGTCCCGAGCCGCCGCGGCCAGCCGCCGGCTCTGACTGTCCAGGACCGCTCCCAGGGCCTGGGCGTCGGCCTCTGACAGGCGCCCGCCCGCTTGCAGGCGGCCCACCAGTTCCGGCACCGTCCGGTCCAGCGCTGCGCCAAGGGTCTCGCGGAAGGTCGCCACCGCCGCCAGCGGCAGGGCATCGAGCAGGCCCTTCTGGACCGCCGTCACCAGGGCGACCTCGTCGGCCAGCCGCAGGGGGGCATGCTGCGGCTGGGCAAGGATCGCCCGGATCCGGGCCCCCCGGGTCAACTGGCTGCGCACCCGGCTGTCGGGCATGCCGCCAAAGCGGGTGAAGGTTTCGAGTTCGAGGAACTGGGCATAGTCGAGCCGCAGGCTTTCCGCGGCATCGCGCAGCGCCCGCGCCTGGGTCTTGCCGCCGACCCGGCTGACGCTGCGGCCGACATCGACCGCCGGCTTCTGGCCTTCGTGGAACAGGCGGGTGTCCAGGACGATCTGGCCGTCGGTGATCGAGATCAGGTTGGTCGGGATATAGGCACTCAGGTTTCCGGCGTCGGTCTCGGCGATGGGCAGCGCGGTCAGGGAGCCGCCGCCGCGGGCCGCGGCGAGTTTCGCGGCGCGCTCCAGGAGCCGGGCGTGGACATAGAAGATGTCGCCGGGATAGGCCTCGCGGCCCGGCGACTGGCGGGTCAGCAGGGCGATCTCGCGGTGGCTGGCGGCATGTTTGGTCAGGTCGTCGATCACCACCAGCGCGTGCCCGCCGCGGTCGCGGAAATATTCCGCCATGGTGACCCCGGCAAAGGGGGCGATCCATTGCAGGCCCGGGGTGCTGGACGACGGGGCGACCACGATGATGCAGCGTTCGGGCGCGCCGAACCGGGTGATCGCATCGACCGCCCGGCGCACGCTGGAGCTTTTCTGGCCGACCGCCACATAGACGCACACCACGTCGGTGGCCTTCTGGCTGATGATGGTATCGATCGCCACCGTGGTCTTGCCGGTGGCCCGGTCGCCGATGATCAGTTCGCGTTGGCCGCGCCCCAGGGCGAACAGGGTGTCGACGGCGAGCAGCCCGGTCTGCATCGGCTGGGTCACCGCAGCGCGCTCGATGATCGATGGTGCCGGATGGTCCACCGGCTCCGCCGTCACCCCGGTCACCGCGTCGCCACCGTCGAGCGGGCGGCCCAGCGGATCGACGATGCGCCCCAGCAGGGCCGCGCCCGTGGGCACCCGGACGACGTCGCCGGTGCCGCGCGCCGTGTCGCCCGCCCGGATCGCCTCCGCGTGATCGAACAGGACGCAATTGACCCGGTCCCGGTCGAGCGCCTGGACGAAGCCGGACTGGCCATTGTCGAAGCGCAGCAACTCGTCGAGCCGGGCCGAGGCCAGGCCGGACAGGATGGCGATGCCGTCGCCGACTTCCTCGACCCGCCCGGTCTCCTCGGCCCGCGGCCCCAGGGGCGCGGCCCGGAGGGTCGCCCGGGCCCGCGCGAGCCAGCGGTCGGCGGCGCCGTCAGGATCGGCGGTCATGGGCCAGTTCCGCCATGATCCTGTCGAGATCGGCCCGCCAGCTATTGGTCACGGCAAGATGCGGGCCATGCAGTTCGAGGCCGGCGATCAGCGCCGGGTCGACCTCGAAGCTGAGCTGGGGCCGGCCGGCCACGGCCGTGGCAATCAGGGCGCCATACTGCTCCTGGTCGGCCGGCGACAGCGGCGTCGCCGTGACCGCGCGCAGGGCCGCGCCGTCACCGGCCAGGCCGTTGCGCACCGTCTCCGGCAAGGCCTGGATCTGGTCCAGCAGCCCATGCAGGAAGGCCGCGCCGGCGACCGGCTCGGTGAGCCCTTGGAGCAGCCGTCTGGCAATCTCCACCCCCAGCCGTCCGGCCCGTTCCGACCAGGCCTTTTCAGCCGCGGCATGGCCGGCCGCAATGGCCGTCTCGGCCGCCGCCCGCCG
>JAJFJE010000279.1 GCA_021774355.1 Alphaproteobacteria bacterium | reverse complement strand
CAGGGCGACGGTCAGGCGGACGAGGCCGAGTAGGGACATGCCAGAAGCCGGTTGACGAGGAGCCACCCCATCGGACAATGCGCTGGGGTGCAACCATGGTAACAGCTCGCTGGCGGGCAGAGTGGGGACTTCTTGGCGGCCGACCGGGCATTGGAGCTGCTGCAAGGGCTGGGGCATCAGCCGATTCTGGTGGTGCTCGCGGCGCTGATCCTTGACCGGATCGTGCCCCGCCGGCACGGCCGGGCGCGGCTGACCGGGGCCCTGTCCGAACTGGTGCGGCGGCTCGACCGCGCCGGGCGGGACGAGATGCGGCTGCGCCGGCGGGCCGTTGTCCTGTGGCTGCTGGCGGTGGCCATCGGCGCCGGCGCGGGCGTCCTGGCGGGGCGCCTGGCGAGCCATCGGGGCGGCTTTGAAACGGCGCTCGATCTGGTCGTCCTGGTCTGGGCGATCGCTTATCGCCCGGCCCGGGCGACCGCGGGACGGGCCATCCCCGGGCTTCGCCAGATGGCGGTGAGCCGGCCGCTTTCGGTGGTCGAGGCGGTGGCCGGGACGGCCCGCCTGCGCCTCGCCCGGCGCTTCGCCGACGGCTCGGTCGCCGTGGTGCTGGCCTGGCTGGTGTTCGGTCTGCCGGCGCTGGCGGTGGTCAAGGTCAGCCAGATCCTGACCGAAGCCAGCGAGGCCCACGGTTCAGGTCCGTTCGGCCAGGTGATCCTGTTCTGCCACGGTGTCCTGACCCTGTTGCCCTGTTGGCTTGCCGCCGTCCTGATCGCCGGCGATCGTCGCCTGCCGCCCCTGCGCCTGCCGCCCCGGCCCCTGCTTGCCGGCATTGCATCCCATGGCGGGACGCCGGGCGAGCCGGCCGGCCGCATGATCGCGACCCGAGCCGCGGTCGAGCGCGGCTGGTGGCTTTGGCTGGCGGTCCTGGCGCTGTCCGGCGGCATTGCCGCCGGCCTGGCCTAGAGCATTGGTGGACCGAGGGTCATGCCGCAAATGCTCTAACATGTTGAAATAATGCGCGGTCAGACGGCGAGCCGGATGCTGCTTCGGCTGCAGATGCGCGCGCCGGCGCGGCGCCCGCCCCATCATTCGACGCCGCCGGGTCAACCCCCGGGCGACGGTGGAACGACACCCATTCCGCCGTTGCCCGGTGCGGGTCGCCCGTCATCAGGCCCGGGCGGCGCCCTGGAGGGCCGTGCGCAGGGCGGACGCACCGGCATTGTCGACCGTGCGGTTGACTACGATGTCCCGCGGGTTGACCGGGCGGCCGTAATAGGACGCGTTCCAGTCCTTGGAACTGAGGATGGCGGCGCCTTCCAGCGAGACCCCGGCAAACAGGCCCTTGGAGCGGGCGTAGGAGAAGATATCGGCGCGCATATTGGTGGTCGTCGCTGCTTCGACGCCCGAACCGATCGGCCCGACCGCGATCGAGGCATCCGCGCCCAGTTTCATCTGGTCTTCCAGAATGGCGCTGAGACCATGCTCGTGATTGATCACCAGCACCACTTCCGACGCCTGGGCGCCGATCTGCAGGCCGATCGAGCCGGCCGCCAGGGTGTAGAAGGCGGGCGGAGACCAGGTGCCGTTCTTGTCGCGGCCGACCAGGATGCCGTCGCCGCCGGAGCCGCCGATGATGAAGCCGGCCTTGAGCAGTTGCGGGATGATCATGACCCCGACACTACGCGCCATATAGGCCCGCATGTCGCCATAGGACGGGTCCTGGGCCATGGAGTCGACGGTAATCCGCGCCTGGTCGACCAGACCCTGCTGGTCGGACGATGCCAGGACCGGGCGGGCCACGGCAAAGGCGGTAATGCCCGCGGCCGTGCCCAGCAACGTCCGGCGGTTGAAACTGGCGTGGATCGTCATGGTGTGTTCTCCGTCAAAAATCTTGCCCGGCGCGAGCGCGTCGGCGGAAGGGGAATGTCGTGTGATGGTGGGGAGTTCCGCTCACCCGTCACCTATTCGCCCATTTGCATCAAGCGTCCCCGGGCTTTCGCGCTGGCATGGAAAGCCAGAAAGGCGGCAAATCCAAGGCCAAGAAAAACCAGATCGAGCCCAGTCGCAAGGGCCATCGATGTCAGATCCAGGCGGTGCTCGGTGAGAATTGCCCGCATCCCCTCGAAGACGTGGGCGGACGGCAGCATCAGGGCCACCGGGCGCAGCCATTCCGGCAGGGTGGCGATCGGGTAGTACACCCCCGACAGGGGCGCCACGGCGAAGATCGCCGCCCAGGCGAAACTTTCGGCGCCCAGGCCGACCCGCATGATCAGGCCGGAAATCACCAGGCCCACCGCCCAGCCCATGACGATCAGCAGGAAGAAGAAGCCGATCAGCGCCATGCCCAGGCTGTAGATCGAGAAGCCGAAGAACCACAGGGCCAGCAGGCTGGTCGGGAGCAGCCCGATCAGCGTCCGCAGCAGGCTGGTCACCAGCAGCGCGGCGGCGAATTCGACCGGCCGCAGCGGGCTTGCCATGAGATGCCCAAGATTACGGGCATACATTTCTTCGAGAAAGGCGCCGCACAGGCTGATCTGGCCGCGGAAGCAGACATCCCACAGCATCACCCCGGAGAGCAGGGCGCCGAAGCCCAGGGCCATGACGTCGCCTTCGGGATGAAGATAGAGAGTCATAAAGCCCCAGATGACCATCTGCACGGTCGGCCAGTAGACCAGTTCCACCAGCCGCGGCGGCGAGCCGCGCAGCAGGTACCAGTAGCGCAGCACCATGGCGCCGATCCGCCGTCCGGACAGGGTCGGTGTCGCCGGGCATCGGCGGTCCGTCACGACGCGCCGCCATGCCCGGCGGGGCCGCGGGCGATATCGAGAAACACCTCCTCAAGGGTCTGGCGGCCGTAACGGCTGATCAGCATCTGGGGCGGGCCGCGATCGGCGATGCGGCCCTGGCGCATGACCAGGACTTCGCCGCACAGGCGCTCGACCTCGGCCATGTTGTGGGAGGCGAGAAGCAGGGTGGCCCCGGTCCGCCGGCGATATGATTCGAGCAGTCCGCGCACCCAGTCGGCCGTGTCCGGGTCGAGCGAGGCGGTCGGCTCGTCAAGCAGCAGCAGGCGCGGCTCGTTGATCAGCGCCTTGGCCAGGGCAAGCCGGGTTTTCTGGCCGGCCGAAAGGCGCCCCGACGGCCGGTCGAGGAACCCCTCCAGGTCGAGATCGCGGGCCAGCCGGGCGATCCGCGCGGCCGGCCGGCGCAGGCCGTAGAGCCGGGCAAAGACCGTCAGGTTCTCCCGTACCGTGAGGCGGTGCGGCAGGTCGGCATAGGGCGAGGAGAAATTGATCAGCGGCCTGATCCGCCGGCCGGCCCGCCCGAGATCGTGGCCCAGCACCTCGATCCGGCCGCAATCCGGCGTCACCAGGCCCAGGATCATGCCGATGGTCGTGGTCTTGCCGGCGCCATTGCCCCCCAGCAGGCCCATGGTCACGCCTTGGGGCAGGGCGAAGGACAAATCGTCCACGGCGCACACCGCGCCATAGCGCTTGCCCAGGCCGTCGACGCGCAGGGCGGGCATCTCCGCCGGTGCCAGCATGTCCCGCTCCAGCTTCCCGATATCACGATCCAGGCCTCGAAGACCCGGCAATGCTGCGGCACTTCGCCCGACTGCCCCTGCTCGTGCAATGGGCTATAGCGACTATGGCCTGTCATGGCCGCGGCGACCAGATCCTTGAACCGGGGCCCGGGCGGGGAGGCTTTCGTGTTGCCTGTTGCCGCTTGGGCTTGGCGCCAATGCCGGACGGTGGCAGTCTCGGCGTCATGGTGCTGCGTCCCCCTCGCGAGTCGACCGAATCGCTGTGGAGCAATGGGATGCGCGCGTCCATCATCAGCGTCGGGCGCAGCCTGCCCATCGTCGCGGCCGGTGCGCCGCTACGGCTGCGAACCCTCAACGTGCTGCGCTGGCTGGCGGTTACCGGCCAGGCCGGGGCCCTGGTCGTCGTGGGCGGCCTGATGGGCTTTCCCCTGCCGCTGTTCGCCGCGGCGCTTTGTGTCATGGCCTCGGCGCTGCTCAATTTCGTGCTGCATGTCGCCTATCCGTCGTCCAAGCGCCTGAGCGAACGCGAGGCCAGCCTCTATCTCGCCTATGACGTCCTGCAGTTGGCCGCCTTGCTCTACCTGACCGGCGGCCTGCACAATCCCTTTTCCTTTCTGATCCTGGTCCCGGTGACCATCTCCGCCAGCATTCTGGGCCTGCGCGCGACCATCGGCCTGGGCGCCTTGGCGCTCGCCTGCATCTCGACACTGGCGGTGTTCCATCTGCCGCTGCCCTGGCGCGATGCCAGCTTCTCGCTCGAACCGATCTACCTGGCGGGGATCTGGACCAGCCTGGTCTTGGGCATGGGCTTCATCGTGGTCTATGCTTGGCGGGTCGCGGCCGAGGCGCGTCGCCTGGCCGACGCCTATGGCGCCACCCGGGAGGCCCTGGCCAAGGAACAGCGCCTGTCGGCACTGGGGGCGTTGGCGGCCGCCGCGGCGCATGAATTGGGGACCCCGCTGGCGACCATCGCCGTGGTCGCCCGAGAGCTGCAGCACGAACTGGGCAGCGGACCCCATGCCGAGGATGTCGGGCTGCTGCTCAGTCAGGCCCGGCGGTGCCGGGAGATTCTACAGCGCCTGGCCCGCCGTCCCGAACAACCGGACGAGACCCCCTATAGCCGCATGCCGCTGACCGCCCTGATCGAGGCCGCCGCAGCGCCCCACCAGGCGCGCAATATTCCGTGCTGGACCGATGCCGACGGCGACGGGCCGGAACCGGCGGTGCCGCGCAGCCCGGAGATCCTTCACGGGGTCGGCAATCTGGTCGAAAACGCCGTGCGTCACGCCCGCAGCCGGGTCGATCTGATGATCGACTGGGATCACGCCCATGTCATCGTGGCGGTGCGCGACGACGGGCCGGGCTTTACCCCGGAAATCCTGCAATCCCTGGGCGAGCCCTATGTCACCTCGCGCCGTGGCGAGGGCCTGGGCCTGGGGGTGTTCATCGCCGCCACCCTGCTCGCCCATAGTGGGGCAGAAGTTGCCTTCTCCAACCGCCAGCAGGGCGGTGCGGAGGTTGCGATTCGCTGGCCACGTCGCATATTTGATGCCGAGCAAGAAAACAGCCCCGAAAAAGGGGCGCAGGAGGACCAGACTCGATGACTCCCGACAGCAGTGCGTCACCCGACCCCGCCCGTTCGCTTCTGCTGGTCGACGACGACGATATCTTGCGCGAGCGACTGGCCCGCGCCCTGACCAAGCGCGGCTATGCCGTGACCACCGCGCCGACGGTGGCGGCCGGCATCGCCGCCGCCCATGCCAATCCGCCCCGCTATGCGGTGTGCGACCTGCGCCTTGCCGATGGCAGCGGGCTGGAGATCGTGGCGCAGATCCGGGACGCCAATCCCGAAGCCAAGATCATCATGCTGACCGGTTACGGCAACATCGCCACGGCGGTCGCCGCGGTGAAAGCCGGCGCCGTCGACTATCTGGCCAAGCCGGCCGATGCGGACGATATCGATTCGGCCCTGCGCGCTTCGGGCGACACCAAACCCGAGCCGCCGGACAATCCGATGTCGGCGGACCGTGTCCGCTGGGAGCATATCAACCGCATCTTCGAACTGTGCGACCGCAATGTCTCGGAGACGGCGCGCCGGCTCAATATGCATCGGCGGACCCTGCAGCGGATCCTGGCCAAGCATTCGCCCCGGTGACCGGGACGGTCAATTTCGGGGTGACCGGGACGGTCTATTCCCGCCGCAGCAGCGTGTCGCCGAGCAACCGGCCGAGCAGGCTGGCGCGGAATTCGCGCTTCATCCGCTCGGCATCGTAGTCGCGCGCGAGCCAGGTGTCGAAATCCACGCCGGTGGCCGCCTGGGCGGCCTGGTAAGTGTCGAAGAAGCGGTCCAGCACGCCGGTCTTGGCCCGTGCGACATGGCCATAGCGCAGGGCCAACTGGCCCTTGGCGGCGGCCACCGGGCGGCCCTTGGCCAGCAGCAGGTAGAGACCGGCCATCATGCCCGCCCGGTCGGCGCCCGATTTGCAGTGGAACAGGACCGGATAGTCGATGTCCTGGAACAGCCGGGCGGCGGCGCGCACGGTCGCGGCGCTGGGCGGCGCGCGCGAGGTCAGGGTGAAGTCGATCAGGCGCAGGCCCAGGGCGTCGCAGGCCCGCCGTTCCATCAGATAGGTGGCGCAGTCGCGCGGCCCCCGCAGGTTGATCACGGTCTTGACGCCGCGCCGGGCGAGCGCCCGCAACTGCCCCGGGCGGGGCTGGCCCGAGCGCCAAGCCTCGGCGTCGACGCGGCGCAGATTATAGAAGGCGAGGCGGAAGATGCCGTGATCGACCGCCAGGGCCTCGATCCAGCCGAGCACACGCTGCTCCGGGCGGGCCAGGTCGCCGCGGGCCCGGCGCACGGCATCGCCAGCCCGGCGCAGCAGGTTTCGCACGGTGGTTACGATGGCAGGACGGGGCATCAACGATCCGATCGACCGGCCTGTCATAACAGCCTGGCGGGCCGGCTTCAACGCGCCGGCGACGCGAAGTTTCCGTGGTCAAGCCCGGCGCGCGGTCTCGATCCACGGTCGGTGCGACGGGCGCGGCCGACAAAGCAATCCGGGATGGGCCGGGCGGCGCCGGCGTGCCCCTCACGCGCTGGCCGTCACGGGGGGAAGACGGCCTCCGGTGCCGATGTCCGCCCGGGCCCGGAGCAGGTCCTGCCGCCGGAGGTCGACCGCTACGTTTTGATTTTACGCGGTTTCCGACGGCGAAGCGGATTTCACTTCGCCCGAAAACCCTCTAGGGTCCGCCCGATGGCCTCCGGCCGCTGACAGAGATCCGGCTTGCCCACTGCCTTGCCCGCCCGTTCGACCCTCCGCCGCCTGCTCAAGGGCGCGGTGCGGCCTCATGCCGGGCGGCTCGCCCTGGCCGGCGTGATGATGGGCCTGGTGGCGGTCATGACCGCCGCCCTGGCCTATCTGCTGGAACCTGCAATCGACCAGATTTTCGTTGCCCGCAACCCGGTTGCCCTCTGGGCGATTCCGCTGGCCGTGATCGCCGCCGCCCTGGTCAAGTCGGTGGCCGATTATGTCCAGAGTGTCCAGATGGCCTATGTCGGCCAGCGCATCGTGGCGGACACCCAGTTGCGCCTGTTCGAGCGGATGATGGCGGCCGATCTGGCGCTGCTTCACGGCACCCATACCGGGCGCCTGCTGGGCGCCTTCCTCTACGATGCCGCGCTGCTCGCCGACGCGGTGTCGAAGGCCATGGTTGGCCTGCTTAAGGAGGTGACCAGCGTCGTCCTGCTGGTTGGCGTGATGTATTATCAGAACTGGCAATTGGCCTTGGTCGCCTCGGTCGGCTTTCCCCTGGCGGCCCTGGTGATGCGCAGCCTGGGGCGCAGGACGCGCAAGACCTCGACCCGCGCCCAGGCCGAGACCGGCACCCTGGCCGCCCTGCTGACCGAACGGTTCGAGGGCATCCGGCTGGTCAAGGCCTATGGCCGCGAAGCCGCCGAACTGGGCCTGGTCGCCGCCTCGATCAACCGCCGCCTCGGCCATCTGATGCGCACCATGCGAACCAAGGCGGCCGGGGTGCCGATCAATGACGCCCTGGGCGCCGTCGCCATTGCCGGGGCCATCTTCTATGCCGGCCATTACAGCCAGAGCGGCGGCATGAGCTTTGGCGCCTTCACCTCGTTCCTCGGCGCCATGCTGATGGCCTATCAGCCCCTGCGCGCCCTGTCCGGCCTGCACAATTCCCTGCAGGAGGGGTTGGCCGCCGCCGACCGGCTTTACGACCTGCTCGATATCGAGCGCAAGGTCGCCGACCGGCCCGGCGCCGCCGCCCTGGTCGTGGGGCCGGGCGAGATCCGCTTCGAAGCGGTCAGCTTCGCCTATGATGACGGCACCCAGGCCTTGGCGGCGGTCGACCTGCTGGTTCCCGCCGGCCAGACGGTGGCCCTGGTCGGCCCCTCGGGGGGCGGCAAGTCGACCCTGCTTAATCTCATTCCACGCTTCTACGACCCGTCGGCCGGCTGCATCCGGATCGACGGCCAGGACATCGCCGCGGCAACCACCAGCTCGGTGCGGGGGGCAATGGCCCTGGTTGCCCAGGAAGCAACCCTGTTCGACGATACGGTCGCGGCCAATATCGGCTATGGCCGCCTGGGCGCCAGCCAGGCCGAGGTCGAGCAGGCCGCCAGGGCCGCGGCGGCCCATGACTTCATCACCCGCCTGCCCCAGGGCTACGACACCGTGGTCGGGGAGGCCGGGGTCAAGCTGTCCGGCGGCCAGCGACAGCGGATCTGCATTGCCCGCGCCTTCCTGCGGGATGCCCCGATCCTGCTGCTGGACGAGGCGACATCGGCGCTCGACACCGAATCCGAGCGGCAGATCCAGGCAACCCTCCAGGGCCTGATGAAGGGTCGGACCTGCCTGGTCATCGCCCATCGCCTGTCCAGCGTGGTCGATGCCGACGCCATCCACGTGCTGGCCGATGGCCGGGTGGTCGAAAGCGGCACCCACCGCAGCCTGCTGGCACAGGGCGGCCTTTATGCCAGGCTCTACGCCGAGACCACGGAGCCGGGATGAGCCGCGCCAAGCGTCTGATCCGAACCCCGACAGCGCGGCGGCTGCTCAGCTGGGCGATCGCCGGCTATATCCGGCTGGTCCGGGCAACCAGCCGGATGGCCGAGGACGGCCCGGGCCTGCCCGGCCTGCTCGAGCGTTATGCCCGGGGCGCGCCCTGCATCATCACCTTCTGGCATGGGCGGCTGCTGCTCATGCCGCGGCTCCGGCGGCGCCTGGACATGGCCCATGTGCTGATCTCCCAGCACGGCGACGGCGAATTGATCGCCGCGGTGCTGGACCGGCTGGGCATTCACGCGGTGCGCGGCTCGTCGCGGCGGGGCGGGGCGGCCGCCCTGCGGATCCTGCACACCGTCCTGGATCGGGGCGCCCTGGTCGGGATCACCCCTGACGGGCCGCGCGGCCCGCGTATGCGGGCGGCGGCCGGCGCGATCGCCCTGGCCCGCCACACCCAGGTGCCGGTCTATCCCCTGGCCTTCGGGACGAAACGCGGCTGGGTGATGGCCAGCTGGGACCGCTTCCTGCTGCCGACGCCGTTCAATCGCGGCGTATTCCTGGTCGGCGCGCCGCTGACCGTGCCGGCCGATGCCGATGACGAAACCCAGGACCATCTGCGCCTGGCCCTCGAAGCCGAACTGAACGCGGTCACCTTCGAGGCCGACCGGCGGACCGGCCGGGAGCCGGTGCAACCCGCCCCGGCCGGGCCATGACCCCCGCCCTCTATCGCCTGTTGAGCCTGGCCGCCGGACCCTTTCTGGGCCTCGTCCTGGAGCGCCGGCGGCGGGCCGGCAAGGAAGACGCCAGCCGGCTGGCGGAACGGCGGGGGATCGCCGCCCGCCCGCGCCCGCCCGGCCCGCTGATCTGGCTTCACGGCGCCAGTGTCGGCGAGGCCCAATCGATCCTGGGGCTGGTCGACCGGCTGCGGGCCTATTATCCCCAGCCCCATATCCTGGTCACCACCGGGACGGTCACCGCGGCGGCCCTGCTCGCCGAGCGGCTGCCGGCGGGGGCCTGGCATCACTATGTCCCGCTCGACCACCCCGGCGCGGTGCGCCGATTCCTCGACCATTGGCAGCCCAGCCTGGCGGTCTTTGTCGAAAGCGAGCTGTGGCCCAACCTGCTGTTTGCCACGGCCCGGCGACAGGTGCCTCTGGCGCTGGTCAACGGCCGGATGTCGCAGCGCTCCTTCGCCGGTTGGAGCCGCCGCCCGGGATTGATCCGCCCGTTGCTGAAGTGCTTCGACCTGATCCTCGCCCAGAGCGTGGACGATGCCGCCCGGTTCGAACGGCTGGGCGCCGCCCGGGCGCTTCCCCTGGGCAATCTGAAAGGCGAGGCCGAGCCGTTGCCATTCGATCCCGCCCAGTTGCAGATGCTGGCCGCCGCCCTGGCGTCCCGGCCACGCTGGCTGGCGGCCTCGACCCACGACGGGGAAGAGGCCGCGGCGGCGGCGAGCCACCGGGCGTTGCGCCAGCGCTGGCCCGATCTCGTAACGGTGATCGCACCCCGCCACCCCGCCCGAGGCGAGGCGATCGGCCAGGCCCTGGCGGCGGGCGGCCTGGCGGTTGCCCGGCGCAGCCGGGGCGACGCGATAACCGCCGCGACCGACGTCTATCTGGTTGATACGCTGGGCGAGCTGGGCCTGTTCTATCGGCTGTGCCCGATCACCTTCATCGGTGGCAGCCTGGTCGGGATTGGCGGGCACAATCCCTTCGAGGCCGCCCGGCTGGGGGCCTGTCTTACGATCGGGCCGGCCCACCAGAATTGCCGCGACGCGGTCGCCCGGCTGGGCGCGGCCGGCGCCCTGACGGTGGTTGCCGACCCGGGCGCGCTGACCGATGGGCTGGCCCGGCAACTCGCCGATCCCGCAGGGGTTGCCCGGGCCGGCGCGGCGGCGGCGGCGGCCGTGGCGGCGGGCGGCGGGATCACCGAACAGATTGCCGCCCGGCTGCTGCCGCTTTACCTCCGGGGCGCCCATGCGCGCGCCTGAATTCTGGCAGGCCGGGCGGGGGGCGCTGGCGGCGCCGCTATTGGCGCCGGCCACCGCGCTGTGGCAATGGGCGACCCATCGGCGCCTGCGCCGGGGACGGCCCTACGACCCCGGGGTGCCGGTGCTGTGCATCGGCAACGCCACCGTGGGCGGCAGCGGAAAGACGCCGCTGGTCCTGCTTCTGGCGCGCCTCCTGGCCGCCCGGGGGCATCGTCCGGCAATCCTGTCCCGGGGCTATGGCGGGCGCGCCGCGGGTCCCTTGCGGGTCCTGCCGGATCGCCATGGCGCCGATCTGGTCGGCGACGAGCCCCTGGAACTGGCCGCCGTGGCGGCGACCTATGTCGGCCGCGAGCGGACCGCCCTGGCCCGCATGGCGGTCGCAGACGGTGCCGGTTGCCTTATCCTCGACGACGGCTTTCAGGACCCCGCCCTGGTCAAGCGCCTGTCGCTGCTGGTGCTCGATGGCGGGGCGGGGCTGGGCAATGGCCGGATCGTTCCGGCCGGCCCCTGCCGGGAACCCTGGGACGAGGCCCTGGCCCGGGCCCACGGGGTGGTCGTGGGCGGCCCGCCGACCGGGCCGCTGCCCGCGGCCGGCGACCGACCGCTGTTCCATGGCCGGCTGCTGCCGATCGACGGCGCCCGGCTGGCCGGATGTGCGGTGGCGGCCTTTGCCGGGATCGGGCGGCCGGCCAAATTCTTCGCGTCCCTGGACGACGCGGGCGCCCGGCTGGTCCGCCGCGATGTCTTCGGCGATCACCACGCCTACCGCCCCGGCGAAGTCCGCCGGCTGCGGGCCGAAGCCGGCCGTCTGGGCGCCCGGCTGGTGACCACCCGCAAGGACTGGGTGCGTCTGCCGCCGGCCCTTCGCCACGGGATCGAAGTGCTCGACGTCACCCTGGTGCTGGACGATCCGGTGGCGTTCGACCGCCTGCTGGCGGCGGCGGTGGCCGGTTGAGCGTCACCCGGCCCGCTGCCCGTCAGGGGGCGAAGCAGACGAAGGCATCGGCGACCAGGCTGCCCACGGCGGCATTCGAGCAGCCGGTCAGGTCGCGGCCCAGTTCGCCATAGATATGGGCCCGTACCGCCGGGCTGAGGGCACGGCGCAGTTCGCCCAGGGTGGGTGGCGGCGCCACGATGATCAGCCGGTCGAAGCCCGGCCTGGCCGACACCCGGTCAAGCCGCCCGGCCACCCGGGCCAGGGTATCGGCACCCCCCGCATTGGCCGCCGCGGTCAGCTGCTGCAGGCCGCAGCCCGGCCCCGCATTGCGCAGGAGGCGCGCTCCGGCACGATCGGCAACCAGGATCCACGTCGTCAGTGGCTTCATTCCCACAGGCTCCCGCAGCGGAGGTCAGGCGAGGATGACAGCATGGCGCCCCGGCCGTCGCCTGTCCTTGATCGAGATCAAGGCCGCGCCGGCGCCTGCGGGTTCATGGCAGCAGGTTGGCGACCGTCAGGCTCTGGCGTCCGAGGAAGCTGCCGACCGATACCACGACCTTGTCCGAGGGGCCGTCGGCCACCCAGCTGGTGCTGCTGTCGGAGGCGTGCCGCGCGGTCAGGTTGGCCCCGGCCAGGCACGAGGTGACGAATTCGGTCAGCTTGTCCATGGCGACGCCATCGGCCTCGCAGACATATTTGACTTCGCCGAAGCGCTTCAGCGCGATCACCTTGCAGTCACCGAACAACACCCGCTTGGCGCGCCAGGTCGAGGCATAGTCGTCATCGGCCACGGCGCTGTCGCGCCAGGCCTCGAACCCGGACGGCACGGCGGCGGCGGCATCCTTCAACAGGGCGCAGGAGGCGTCGTCGAAGGTCACCGCGGTGACCTTGGGTGGCGGCGGCGGCGGCGGCAAGGTCCGGACATAGACCGAGTAGATACCGGCGACGATCAGCACGACGACGATACCGAAGACCATCCAACCCCTGGCACTCATCGACGATCCCCCTGACAGAATCAGTGCGACCGCGGCGGCAGGACCGATTCAGGGTCGAGCTTAACCTCGAACCAGGTCAGACCAAAATGCAGATGCGGGCCGGTCGCCCGGCCGGTGGCGCCGGACGCGCCGATCACCGCCCCCTGGGTCACCGCCTGTCCCGCCTGCACGTCAAGCCGCGACAGATGGGCGGAAATGCTCATCACCCCGGCACCGTGGTCGATCACGATGGTTCCGCCGGTGAAGAACAGGTCGGCCTCGGCCAGCGCCACCACCCCGCCGGCGCTGGCCTTGACCGGGGTCCCGGTAGGGATCGCGACATCGACCCCCGAATGCGGCGACCGCGGCGTGCCGTTGAGGATGCGCTGGCTGCCGAACACGCCCGAGATGCGGCCATCGGCGGGCCAGATGAAGGTGCCGGCCCAGGCGTCGCCGGGACCGTCGGTCCGGCGCAGGGCGACCAGCCGGTCATTCTCGCGCTTGATCCGGGCCAGGGTCGGCGGGTCCGGGGTCACCTGGGCCGGCGGCAGGCCGTCGATCCGCTGGACCGGCCACGCCCGGCGGGCGACGGCGAAGCTGGTCGTTTCCGCCGGCCCGCCCGGTGGGCGGGTGGTCACGGTCATGCCCGGGCCCGCGTCGCGTCCCAGGCCGAAGGCAAAGCGCCCCTGGCCGTCGACCCTGACGGCCCGGCCATCGACCGTGACCCGGCTGCCGGGATCGGTGGTGCCGCGAATCAAAGCCCCTTGTTCCAGCCGCCCCTCGAGGTGCAGAGCGGCCAGGGCGGGGACCGTCCCGGCCACCACCAGCGCGGCGGCGGCCAGCAGGCGGCCGATCATGCCGCGCCGCTATTGCTGTCGCTGCGGGCCAGCTTCAGGGCGGCCGCGGGCGAGACATAGGGCTCCTGCAGGGCGACCGACCA
>JAJFJE010000278.1 GCA_021774355.1 Alphaproteobacteria bacterium | reverse complement strand
GGAAGCCGCCGCCGAAGCCGCGGTCGATGCCACCGCCGAGGCCGAGGCCGCGGTCAGCCAGAAACGGACGGCGGGGCCGGTCGCCTCCGCCATGCCCCTGACCCCGGAGGCGGGCGGCCGCTTCGTCGAGCTGCGCGGCCGCCTGGGCTGGCCGGCGGCCGGCACATTAATCGGTCGCTTTGGCGAAAAACAGGATAATGGCCTGGTTTCGCGCGGCGCCCGCCTGGCGACCAGGCCCGGTGCCCAGGTGACCGCTCCCGCCGGGGGGGAAATCGCCTTTGCCGGCCCATTTAAGGGCTATGGCACCCTCTTGATCCTGGCATATGGCGACGGATATCATCTATTACTGGCAGGGCTGGAGCGGGTCGACGCTGTTGTGGGACAAAACGTCCTCGCCGGCGAACCGCTCGGCCAGATGGGGCAAACTGTGAATGGTGCCCGCCCGACGCTCTATGTCGAGCTCAGGCATAATGGCGAGCCGGTGGATTTTTGGCCCTGGCTGGCGTCCCGAGCGACCAAGGTGAGTGACCGATGAAGCCGATGCGCATCTTGTTGATTGCCCTTTTCGCCTTTACGGCCGGGGCGAGCATTCCGCTCTACGTGCAGGCGGGGGCGGCGGAGACCTACCGCCAGCTGAACCTGTTCGGCGATGTCTTCGAACGGGTGAAAAGCGACTATGTCGACGAGGTCGACGACGAGAAGCTGATCGCCGCCGCGGTCAACGGCATGCTCGCTTCGCTCGATCCCCATTCCAGCTACATGGACCCGAAGCAGTTCAGCGACATGCAGGTGCAGACACGGGGCGAGTTCGGCGGCCTGGGCATCGAAGTGACCATGGAAAACGGCTACGTCAAGGTGGTGACGCCGATCGACGACACCCCGGCCGCCCGGGCCGGAGTGAAGGGCGGCGACCTGATCGTCGGGCTCGACGGCAAGGACGTCCAGGGCCTCACCTTGCAGGAAGCGGTCGACCGGATGCGCGGCCCGATCGATTCCAAGATCGTGGTGACCATCCTGCGCGACGGCGTGGCCAAGCCGTTCGACGTCACGCTGATCCGCGCCATCATCAAGATCAAGGCCGTCCGCGCCCATGTCGAAGGCGATGTCATCTATGTCCGGATCACCTCGTTCAACGAACAGGTCGACGGCCTGATGAAGCAGCTGATCGCCGATAACGAACGCAAGATCGGCGCCGACAAGGTCAAGGGTATCGTCCTCGACCTGCGCAACAATCCCGGCGGTCTGCTCGACCAGGCCATCGCCGTGTCGGACGAATTCCTGGAGCGCGGCGAAATCGTCTCGACCCGGGGCCGGCAGGCCGACGATGTCGCCCGCTACAGCGCCACCGCCGGCGACATGGCCCATGGCCACCCGGTCGTCGTGCTGGTCAATGGCGGTTCCGCATCGGCCTCGGAAATCGTCGCCGGGGCCCTGCAGGATCATCAGCGGGCCCTGGTGCTGGGCACCCAGTCCTTCGGCAAGGGTTCGGTCCAGACCATCATTCCGCTGCCCAACCGCGGCGCCCTGCGGCTGACCACCGCGCGCTACTACACCCCGGGCGGGCGCTCGATCCAGGCCAAGGGCATCGTGCCGGACGTGATGGTCCGCCAGAAGCCCCCGGTCGAGGAGCCGACCCCGCTGGTCGGCGTCCGCTCCGAGGCGGATTTGCGCAATCACCTGCAGGCCGAAGGCGACGAGGGCGCCGGTTCGGCCCGGGAAGCCGAGGCGATTCCCGAGAAGCTGGCCGACGACCCGCAGTTGAAGGAAGCCCTGAAGATCATCCATGGCCTCAAAGTGGTCGACGGACGGGTGGTCAACTGACCGCCCGGACCGGCCGCTGCGCATAATGTCCGGGCGCCTCAGCGGGCCGGCGCTCATGGCCCTGGCGCTCGGCCTCGGCGGCCTTGCGGCGACCCTCTGGGTGGTCGGTCCGGGCAGCCGGACGGCCGGGCCCGAGCCGGCGGTGGTGGCTGTGACCGTACCGCTGCCGCCCGCGGCGGCCGCGGCGCCGGTCGCCGCGCCAGATGATGCCGCGCCAGATGGTGCCGCGCCGGAGGTGACCCCGCCGGACGTTGCCGAACCGGCGACGCCGGTCGCAGCGCCTGGCCAATCCACCCCCGCCACAGCTGCGGCGCCCGCGGAAACCGCGGCCCCGGGCGACACCACGGAGACGGCGGCAGCCGTTCCTGCGGGACAGGCCGAAACCATGCCGGCCGGAACCGCGCCAGCCGAGCCCCTGGCGCCGGCGGCGGCTGAGACCCCAGCGCCGGCGGCGCCGGCCGAGACTTCAGCGCCGGCGGCGCCGGCCGTGGCGGGGGCCGGCTTGCCGGTTGCCCCCGATCCCGGGCTGGTGGAGGTGACCGCTGCCGGCCCCCTGCCCATGGTCGGCGCCGACGGCCGCCAGGCCTGGCAGGTCTATGCCCGGCCGTTCCACGACCTGACCGCCCGGCCGCGCATTGCCATCGTCGTCGCCGGGCTGGGCCTGCGCCAATCGACCACGGGCCTGGCGATCGACAGCCTGCCGCCGGCCGTCAGCCTGGCCTTCTCGCCCTATGCGCGCAATCTCGACGAATGGGCCGCCCGGGCGCGTGGGGCCGGTCACGAAATCCTGCTGCAACTGCCCATGGAGCCGCTGGACTATCCCAATAGCGATCCCGGCCCCAAGGCGCTGCTGACCACCCTCGACCCGGCCGAAAACGCGGCCCGCCTCGACTGGACCCTGGGCCGGGCCGCGGGCTATGTCGGGGTGATGACCTATATGGGCTCCCGCTTCACCGGCCAGCAGGGGGTGGTCGACCCGGTGCTCGATACCTTGAAGGCGCGCGGCCTGATGATCCTGGACAGCCAGACCACGGCGCGCAGTGTTATTCCGGCCCTGGCCAGCGTCAAAGGGGTGCCGGCGGCCCTGGCCACCCGGGCGATCGACGCCAGCCCCAGCCGGGACGCCGTGCGCGATCGCCTGGCCGAGCTGGAGCGCTATGCCCAGGTCAACGGCACGGCCATCGGGGTGGCTGCGGATTACCCCGGCACCCTCGGCGAACTGGCCCGCTGGGCGGCCGGACTGGAGCAGCGGGGCCTGGTGCTGGCACCGCTCAGCGCCCTGGCGGACACCCGCCCGGCCGCGCCCGCCGCGCCGCTGCCGCCGTCACCGCCGAGCGTCGCGCCGGGCAAACAGGGGTAACCGAGATGGATATCGAGTCGCTACCCTATCGACCTTGTGTCGGGGTGATGCTGCTCAACCACGACAACCAGGTCTTTGTCGCACAGCGGATCGATCAGCTCGTCGAAGCCTGGCAGATGCCCCAGGGCGGCATCGACCCGGGCGAGGATCCCCTGATCGCCGCGCTGCGCGAACTGGAGGAGGAGATCGGCACGGCCAAGGTCGAGGTGCTGGGCGAAAGCCACCGCTGGCTGACCTATGACCTGCCGCCCGCCCTGGTTCCCAAGGTCTGGAAGGGCCGCTACCGGGGACAGAAGCAGAAATGGTTTGCCATGCGCTTCGTCGGCGACGACGCGGATATCGACCTGGCGACCGCGGAACCGGAATTTTCCACCTGGCGCTGGCTCGACCCCAACGAACTGCCGAACATGATCGTGCCGTTCAAACGGGTCCTCTACGAAGAAATCGTCGCAGAATTCCGGCCGCTGTTCGACAGCCCCTGACCATGGTCGCGCGACACGACAGCAGCGCCGCCCGCGGCCATCTGGTGCTGCTTCACGGCGCCTTCTGCGGCGGCTGGGCGATGGCCGGCTGGGCCCGCGAACTGACCGCCCGGGGCTGGCGCTGCCATGCCCCCGATCTGCGCCACCACGGCCTGCCCCGGGGCGAGGCCGCGCCGCCCGCCCTGGGACG
>JAJFJE010000277.1 GCA_021774355.1 Alphaproteobacteria bacterium | reverse complement strand
CGGCACGCCCCTGGCCAAGGCGCTGCGGGTCCTGGCGGCCGAGCAGCGCGACGACCGCATGATGCGGGCCGAGGAAAAGGCGGCCCGCCTGCCGGCCGTGCTGACCGTGCCGCTGATCCTGTTCGTCATGCCGGCGCTGTTCGTCGTCCTGGTCGGCCCGGCCGTCCTGCGCATCGCCGACGCGCTGTAAGCGGCCGCGTGGCGCCTCAGTCGTCGACGACCGGGCCGCTATCGGCCGGCGCCGGCTCCGGCGGCAGGGCCTGCCACCAGTCCTGGGGTGCCGCGGCGGCGGCCGGCAGGGCCAGATACACCATCTGCCGATCGCTATAGGGCAGCCGCCTTTCGATCCGGAAACCGCACCCCCGCAAGGTCTCCTCAAAGTCCCCGGTGTCGAGGCCGGTGGTCCATCGGACATGATCCCGCCGGCTGCGCCGCTCGGCCACGTTATAGGTGCACAGGACCGCCCGGCCGCGCCCGGCGATCTGGCGCAGGTGGCAGGCCGGGTCGTTGACATATTCCAGAACACCCAGAAAGCTGACCAGGTCGACTTCGTCGATCCAATCCGCGGGAAGGGCGGCGGCGTTCAGGTCGTGGATCCGGGTGCGCGCGTCCCGGGCGGCGACGTCGACCGGCCGGTACAGGGCGGGGGCCGTGTATTTCTCGAAATACATGCCGCCGCAGCCCACATCCATGATGCGCAGGCCGGGCGGAATCAGCTTGGCGGCAAAAGCCGAGCGCTCCGCCCATTTCGGCGAAGGGTGCCAGCCCTCCGTGGTCAACAGGCGCAGGTAGTTTTCGATCTGGCGCTCGCCCCGCTTCTTCCTTTGCTTAAGAAAGCGCTGGCCGTCGCGCCCGAACCACCACGGCGCGATTGTCCGCGTATCGGCGGGCAGCAGGAGATAGGTCAGCAACTGGCCGCCGGCAAAGAGCATCCGGAAGGCAATGTCGAAGCCGGCGAACGTGGCCATCACCACAAAATCATCCGTGGTGTATTGGCGAAGCCAGCGGTCACAGGGGGCCTGTGGGGTTCGAACAAATTCGGCGGTCCAGTGGGAACACACCACGGGGCGGCCTGTCTTTGCCAGAAACTTCAGAAGATTTACCGGATTTTCAAGAAATTCTGTTGCCATTGTCATGACAATGACGCTTGATTTCATAATATCGTCGCGTAGCGTTTCGTAGTATTTCTGGCCCTTTTCGGCCTCTCCCCGATTTATTTCAGGGATATGGATGCGAATATAATTTCGGGTATTTTGGTGGGTCTTGATGGTCTCGGGGCCGTCGGTGATCTCCAGGACGTCGGAATCCGCTGGAACGAGATATTCGGCGAGATGGGCGACAAAGACCGGGTCGTCGAAAAATTGCGCCGGATCAATCTTGATCGACCGGTCCAAGGCGTCCGAGCCGTCATCGGCGCCGGCCGTCCGATCCGGAATTTGGCTGTCCATGGCGCACCCGTTGGCCCGGGGGTTCCCGGCGGAAGATCGGTCTCGTCACCGCTCGGCCCACAAGCTACTAATAACCGATGGAGCGCCGCCAGCGGCAAATTGTCGGCGCCCGGAATCGGACGAACGAGGGCGCAGATGGCGGGTATGGGCGGCAATCTCGAGGACGAAACCGCGGCGCTGATGGCCGCCGTTCCGGATGAGGACGAGGACGGCGAGGCCGTCCGCGACGCCGGCACCGAGGTCGTCGTGGATGGCCGCAAGATCAGCGTCGGCAATACATTTTTCCGCGGCGACCAGACGATTTTCCATCCCACCCGCGAGCTGCTGCGCAAAGCGGACGGGATCAGCCGTTACCTGCTCAATGGCTGGGTTCCGGCGGTCTCTCCAGCCGCGCCGGGGGACTCGTTGCTGGCGCTGGGGTGCGACATCGTCGACCTGCTGGCGGATGCCGCCGCCGCTCACGGCCTGACCGTCCTCCCGCCGACCGGCAACGGCGCCGGCGGCACCGCCCATGCCCATGGCCTGGCCCGGCTCCTGGAAGCCGCGCTCGACGGCGCGGGCACTGCCGGCCTGGGGCGCGATGGCGGTGCCCTGGCCGATCTGCGGGCAGCACTCGCCCGGGCCGACGTGATCCTGCTCTGCCCCGGCCAGTCCCATCGCCCTCGGCAACCCGGCCAGCGGGCCGGCTGGCCGGACGGCGGCGTCGTGGTGGCCGGCCACGCCGAGACCGTGGCCGACCTGGCGCTGGCCTATCGATTGCTGCGCCGGGCGCGCCCGGCGGCGCAGATCGTCCTTGCCATGTCGCCCCAGCCGCTGGCGGAAACGCCGGCCGGCGTCGGCCCGGCCACGGCCTCGATCGCCAACAAGGCGACCTTGCGCAGTGCCCTGGACGAAGTGTTCCGCCAGTACCGTCCCACGGATCCGCATCTGGCCTATTTTCCGGCCTTCGAACTGGTCGCGACGGCGCTCAACTATCCCTATCTGGCCGACCGCCGCAGCCTGGCGCCCCACACGGTGGCCTTGCTGGGGGCGGCATTCGCCCGGGCCTTTGCCGTCGGCTTCGACGACGACGCCTTGGCGGCGGCCCATCGCCAGGCCCGCGCCGACGATGCTGCCGCGGGCGAGGCGCTGCGCGCCGCGCCGCCGGCCTCCGTCGCGCCCCAGGCCGGCCCGGGGGCCCAGCCCTGGCCGGACGAGGCCGCCCTTGCCGCCGATCGGACCCTGGACAATTTCGTGTTTCAGGGCCTGCTGCCGCCGGCACCGCTGGTCAATGCCGAGTCGACGCTGATCGCCTTCGG
>JAJFJE010000276.1 GCA_021774355.1 Alphaproteobacteria bacterium | reverse complement strand
GGTCGAGCTGGGCCGGCGGCACCCCCGGCCCGTCATCGGCCACGGTCAGGGCGACCTGCCCCGCCGCCTCCCGGGCCGTCACCACCACCTCGGACACCGCCCATTTCGCGGCATTGTCGATCAAATTGCCGACCAGTTCCTCGAGATCGGTGCGGTCGAGGCCGACCAGGGCGGTTTCCGGCACGTCGACCAGCCAGTCCACACGCTCCGCCTGGGGCAGGCGCTGGACCACCCCAACGACGATCCGCACCGCCTGGGCAAGGTCGCTGGCCGGCCGCCCCTGGCCGCTTATGTCCTGGCTGGCCAGGCGGGCCAGGGCCAGTTCATGGTCGACATGGCGGCCCATGGTGGCGACCAGATCCTCGATCTCCTCGCCGACCGAGACCTCGCCCTGGGCCCGCAGCTTGGCCGCGTCGGCCAGCAGCACGGTCAGCGGCGTCTTCAGGCCGTGGGCGAGATTGCCGGCCCGAGCCCGGGCCTTGGCCAGGGCGTCGTCCCGGGCATCGAGCAGGTCGTTGACCTCGCCCACCAGGGGCATCACCTCGTCCGGGTGGTCGCCGCCGATGCGGGCGCTGCGCCCGCCGCGAACATCCGCCACGGCACCGGCCAGCCGCGCCAGGGGGCGCAGGCCGATGGTGATCTGGGCCAGCGCCGCCGCGATCAGCACCAGGGCGAGCAACACCAGGGAGGGCACCAGGGCCACCGCGAAATCATCGACCGCGCGGTCTGCTTCCGTTTCGTCGAGCGCCGCGGTCAGGCGGAGTTCCTTGCTGTCGCCGCCCTCGAGCGGAAAGACCACACTCCGTTCCAGCACGATCAGCGCTTCCCCCCGGGGACCGAGCACATCATGCCGGTGGACCGCGGTCTGATCGAGAATGTCGTCGGGCAGGGTCAGCACCTGGTCCCACAGCGACCGCGAGCGGAGCAAAACCGCGTCCTGATCGTCCTGGATCTGCCAGTACAGGCCGCTGAGCGGGGTGTCGAAGCGGCCATCGGCCAACGGGCGGTCGATGATGATGGTGCCGTCCGAATCGACCCCCAGGGAGCCGACCAACTGGCGGAGATAGGTCGCGAGTTCGGCCTCGATGCGGGCCTCCACATGGTTGCGGAACAACTGGGCCAGGCCGAACCCCGCGAGCAGCAGGGCAAGGGCGACCGACAGGGTCGCGGCGACCGTCAGGCGCAGGCGCAGGGAATGGCGGCTCACCCGGAACTGTCCGCGTTGGAGATCAGATAGCCGAAGCCGCGCCGGGTCTCGATGAAGTCGCCGCCCAGCTTGCGCCTGAGCCGGCCGACCAGGACCTCGACCGCGTTGCTGTCGCGCTCGGCGTCGTGGCCATAGAGATGCTCGATCAGTTCACCGGTCGCGACCACCCGTTCGGCGTGATGCATCAGGTAACTGAGCAGGCGAAACTCCTGGGGGGTCAGGATGACCGGCCGGCCGGTCACCGTAAGCCGTTGCTGGCGGGTGTCGAGGCGCAGGGTGCCGACCTCCAGAACCGGGCTGCGCTGGCCGGTGTTGCGGCGCAGCAGGGCGCGCAGGCGGGCCAGCAGTTCCTCCATGCGGAACGGCTTGGGCAGGTAGTCGTCGGCCCCGCTGTCGATGCCCTCGACCCGCTCGGACCAACTGCCCCGGGCACTGAGGATCAACACCGGGAAATTGCGTCCGGCCGCCCGCCAGCGGCGCAGCACGGTCAGGCCGTCGAGCTGGGGCAGGCCGAGGTCGAGCACCACGGCGTCATAATCCTCGACATCGCCGTTGAACCAGGCGGCCTCGCCATCGGCCACCCGGTCGACCACGTAATGGGCGGCGGTCAGGGCCTCGCCCACGTCCCGGGCGATGCGCGGATCGTCTTCCGCCAGGAGGATCCTCATCGCTCGTCGCCGACGGCCAGGATCGTCGCGGTCGCGGCATCGACCTCGACCACCATCAGCCGGCCCCGGGGGTCGATCAGCTTGACCTCATAGATCCAGCGGTCGTCCTCGTCCTCGAACTCGGCCGCGACGATCTCGCCCCGGAACTGGCCGCTCACCACCTTCAGGACCTCGGCCAGGGGACGGATATGACCGGCCTCCAGGGCGGCACGGGCGCGCTCGTAATCTTCCGGCCGATGCTCCGTGTCGTCATCCTCGGCAGCGGCCGGATGGCCGGCCAGCAGCCCCCCGGCGAGCACCGCGGCGGCACAAAGGAGACGGGCGGAAAGGATCGGCATGGCAGTCTCGCTGGTGGTCGGAATCCGACATGTGGTGCCCGGGTCAATCATGGCGGCCCGCCGTCAGGGGCCGACGAAGCAATCCAGGATGGACCGCGGGTCGCCGGCCTGGTTCCCCGGCACCGGCATTGGCGGGTGAAAGCGGTGCGCGGCAGCAGCGCCGGCCCGGCCTCGAAGCGGGCGCTGCCGTGGGGACCAGACCACTAGCATGGGCAAGCTGAAAAACCGCTGACACCGCTTGTCAGGCCGGCGTCAGCTTAGGGCCCCTAGGGTCCGGCCTCGACGGTATTCGCCGTCGCGAAATGACCGGAATGGAGCCCACCCCCATGCGTCGCATTCTCCTCACTGCCACCGCCCTTTCGCTCCTTGCCGCCGCCCCGGCCTTTGCCAAGGACCCGACCTGCGCGGCCCAGCCCAAGAATACCTGGATGTCCAAGGCGGCCATCACCAAGAAGGCAGGCGAACTCGGCTACAAGGTCAAGACGATCAAGACGACCAATAATTGCTACGAAATCTACGGTACCGACAAGGCCGGCAAGAAGCAGGAAGTGTTCTTGGACCCGGTCAGCGGCGCCCTCGTCACCGACGGCAAGTCGTGAGCGGCGGCAAGGTCCAGCAGGCCCCCCGGACCGGCGCCCCGCCGGTCCGGGAGGTCCGCGTCTGGGATCGGCTGGTGCGTCTGTTCCACTGGTCCCTGGTCGCCTGCTTCGCCCTGGCCTATGCCGCCGCCGAAGACTGGCGGGCGCTTCATGAATATGCCGGCTATGGCGTGGTTTGCCTGGTCGGCGGCCGCCTGCTCTGGGGCCTGTTCGGCAGCCGCCACGCCCGCTTCGCGGAATTCGTCCGCGGGCCACGGGCGGTGCTGGCCTATCTGGCCCAGACCCTGCGCGGTCGCGCGCCCCGCTATCTCGGCCATAATCCGGCGGGCGGCGCCATGGTCGTCGCCCTGATGGTCATGCTTGCCGTGATCGGCGGCTCGGGCTGGCTGATGACCACCGACGCCTATTGGGGTGTCGAATGGCCCGAGACCGTGCATGAAACGGCGGTCACCCTGACCCTGGTCATGGTCGGCATTCACCTGCTGGGGGTCGTGGTGGCAAGCCTGGAACACCGGGAGAACCTGGTGCGGGCCATGATCACCGGCCGCAAGCGGGCGGAGTGAGGCTTCGGGCCGATGCCTGTTCCGCCGTCATCAACGCCGATCGGGGATCTTCGGCGGGCAGGCCCCCGGCCCGGCCCTGGGCGCCGGCCGGGTTATGGCCGGGACAGCGGCGCGCGGCCGCATGTCGAATTCTGACCCCCGGAGCATGTTCAGGCGAAGCGGAATCCGGTTCGCCGTCTGACGATGCGCTATGTCAAGACGTCAGAGCATCGGTGGACTGACCCTCATTCCGCCAATGCGCTAATTGGCCAACAGCTTGCCTTCGTTGGGATTGCGCTGGGCGAGCGCCCATTGCACCAGGGCGCCGATCGCCTGGCTTGTCGCCTCGTTGAAGGCGTCGACCACGGCCCGCACGCTGTTGGCCTTGGCGACCACCACGGCGTCGAAATTCTCGGCGGTGGTAATGATCTGCTGGGGCTGCAGCACGATCTTGGCGTTCAGCCGGACATGGATTCGTGGTGCGGTCCCGCTCAGGCCGTAATATTCCGCCTGGAAGGCCCGCAGTTCGAGGGCGATGACGAAGTCGGAGCGCAGCCCGATCGCCTGCCGGCCGACCGCCATCACCCGTTTGGAATTCTCGAAGGCCTCGACCAGCATGGTCTGGATCATGCGCGGGGCCCGTTCGGCCCAGCGGGCATTCTCGAAATATTTGACCTCGGTCGGCGCCGGCTCCAGGGCGATATAGTCGGTATCGAGCTGGCGCGGCGCGGCCGGCTCGGTCACCACCAATTGCCAGCGCACCTCCGGTCCCGGGGGGAAATCGGTCGGCGGGTTGAGGGTATAGAGATCCGGCGAACTGGTCGCCTTGTCGAGCGCCGTGCAGCCGTCCAGGACGGGGATCCCCAGGGCGGCCACCAGGCCGAAGCCGAGCAGACCCCGCCGGGACGGCGGCACGCCGTTTGGTAAGTCGGTCATTTGGGAGCGTACTCCGGTCGTTGGGTCCCGAGCAGGAAGCGGCCGGGGTCGCTTTCCAGGCTCTGCCCGATGCGTTCCAATATCGCCACCAGTTGGCGCGCCTCGGCAATGAAGCGGACGAACTGGGTCAGCCCTTCGGCGGCGAATTCGTCGATCGAACGGCGATTCGACACCACCAGATCGCGCAGGGAATCGGCGAATTTATCGATCGCCGCCATGGCGCTCTTGGCATCCTGGGTAATCGCCTCGACGGCGTCGAGGGCGCCTTCCGCCGAGTTCATCGTGGCATTGAGGTTGTCGATGATCTTGCCGATTTCCGGGGCCCGCCCGGCGATTGCCCCGGTCACCACCGACAGGTCGCTCAGGATCTTGGCCACCATCGCCTGGTTTTCGGGGCCGACGAAAATCTTGGCGTCGCGCAGCAGTTCGCTGGCCTGGCGCAGCACTTCCGGCAGGGTCGCGACAATTTCGGCCAGGCCGCCGGCCCGGGAGGGGATGATCGGCGGCCGGCCGGCATCGGGATCGAGCAGCGGGCTCGGCCCCTGGCCGGAACTGATCTGGACATAGGCAATGCCGGTGATGCCCTGGGTGTTCAGCTCGGCGACCGAGTCCTTGCGGATCGGCGTGTCGTTGGCGACGTCGATCTCGACCTTGACCCGGCTGGGATTTTCCTTGTCCAGGGTGATCTTGCCGACCGAGCCGACCTTGATGCCGTTGTAACGGACGTCCGAGCCCTCGCCCAGGCCGTCGACCGCCGAATCGAAAAAGATCACATAGCGGTCGAAATTGGGCTGGTTGCCGATCCCGGCCAGCCACAGGGCGAAGCCAAAGGCGCCGAACAGCAGCGCCAGCGTCACGGCCCCGATCAAGAGGTGATTGGCCCTGGTCTCCATCGATCCTACCCGTTGGGCCGGCCCGGGCCGGCCGGTGTCTGTCGTGCCGCGGCACGGTCCTTGGCGGCCAGGGCCGCGCGACCGCGCGGGCCGTGAAAATATTCGACGATCCAGGGATCGGTCTGGTCCAGCATCTCCTCCATCGTGCCGACCACCATAACACGCTTGCGCCCGAGCACGGCGATCCGGTCGCAGACCGTGGCCAGGGTGTCGAGGTCGTGGGTGACCATGAACACGGTAAAGCCGACGGTGTCCCGCAAGTCGGCGATCAGCCGGTCGAAGGCCGCTGCGCCGATCGGATCGAGGCCGGCGGTCGGCTCGTCCAGGAAGACGATTTCGGGATCGAGAGCGAGGGCCCGGGCGAGCGCCGCCCGCTTGACCATGCCGCCCGACAACTCGGCCGGAAACTTGTCGGCGGCGTCGGGCGGCAGACCGACCAACGCGATCTTGAGCGCCGCGATTTCATCGAGCAGGGGCCCTTTGAGGCCGAACTGCTCCTTCAGGGGAACGTGGATGTTCTGCGCCACGGTGAGCGCCGAGAACAGGGCACCATTCTGGAACAGCACGCCCCAGCGCCCTTCAAGGTCCCGCAAGGCCTTGGATTTGAGCTGGTCGACCCGCTTGCCCAGCACCTCGATGGTGCCGGCCACCGGTTTGTTGAGACCGATGATGGTGCGCAGCAGGACCGATTTGCCGCTGCCCGAGCCGCCGACCAGGGCGATGACCTCGCCCCGGCGGACCTCAAGGTCCAAGCCGTCATGGATGACCACGTCGCCGAAGGCATTGCGGATCCCGCTCAGACGCAGGATCGGCTGGTCGGCGGCGGGCGGCGGGCTCACAGATTCACCGTCGCGAAGAAGATCGAGAAGAAAGCGTCGAGCACGATGACCAGGAAGATCGCCTTGACCACGGAGAGCGTGGTGTGCCGCCCGACCGATGTCGAGCTTCCTTCGACCAGCAGGCCCTCGTGGCAGCCGACCACGGCAATGGTCAGGGCGAAGAACGGCGCCTTGACGATGCCGATCATGTAATGGGTCCAGGCCACCCGGCTGGCCAGGCGCGAGATGAACAATTCGGGCGGGATGCCCAGATTGACCCAGGACATCAGCATGCCCCCGAGCAGACCCAGCATATCGGCGAAGAAGGCGAGCGCCGGCAGCATGATCACCAGGGCGAGCACCCGCGGCAGCACCAGGACCTCGATCGGGTCGAGGCCGAGCGTGCGCATGGCGTCGATTTCCTCGTTCAGCTTCATCGCGCCGATCTGGGCGGTAAAGGCCGAGCCGGAACGCCCGGCGATGACGATGGCGGTGAGCAATATGCCAAGTTCGCGCAAGACCGAGACGCCGACCAGATCGACCACGAAAATCTCGGCACCGAAGGTGCGCAGCTGATCGACCCCCTGATAGGCGATGACAACGCCGATCAGGAACGAGATCAGGCCGACAATGGGCATCGCCTCGACGCCCACCACCTGCATCTGGGCCACCGTGGCGGTCAGGCGGAAGCGCCGCGGGTTGATGATGGTGACCCGCACCAGGGCGGCGACCGTGGCCCCCAGGAAGGCGATCAGGTCGAGCGCCTGGCTGCCGTAGAGCACGGTGCGGACGCCGACATGTTCCAGGATCCGGACGATCAGGCCAGACGGTGACGGTGGCGGCGGGCGTGGCCGATCGGCCTTGGCGACCTGGCCCAGCAGGACCTCGTGGTCCTGGGTGGCGCCGCTGACCCTGGCTTCGCCCCCGGCCGCGGACCACCGCGCCGCCGTGCGATGGACCAGCCAGGCGCCCAGCGTATCGATCGCGCCGATGCCGGCCAGATCGATGTCGAGCGTCTCGCCTTTGGCTTTCGGCGCCAGCCCGCGGAGGCTGGCGTCCAGGTCCTCAGCCTCGGCGACGACCCAGTCGCCAGCCAGCCGGAGGCTGCGCCCGCCGGGAATGGGGACCGTGGAAAAGCTGCCCCCCGGTCGGCCTTCGACCTCTGCCGCCATGTACCAATCGATCCGTCAAGCCGCAGAAGCGCCGGGTTGCAGGTTGCTCTGTCCCAGCTTGGTAATCATATAGTCGAAGCTTTCCGTGTCGACCCGGTCGCCAAAGCCGGTCAGGATCCGCTCCACCACCACGGCACGGTAGCGCGCCCGGGCCCCCGGCGTCTCGCCCAGTTCGGCGTCGGCGGCCGCGGCCAGCGCCACCCGCACCAGGGGCAATTGTCCGGCGGGCATGGCCGCAGCCTGGTAAAGCTTGGCCAGCCCGACCGGGTCCTGGAGCAGGCGGCTGGCATTGCCGGCGGCGATGCCCGCACGGCGCGCCAGCGCGGTCTCGAAAAACAGGGTATCGCCGGTCAGCAGGGCCCGCAGCACCAGGGTGGGCGTCAGCCGGCCCCGGGCGTGCAGGCTGTCGACCAGCGCGTCCAGTTCCTGGTCGCTCCCGACCAGGCCCAGAATCGCCTGTTCCCGGGCCTGCAACATCAGGTCGTCCGCCAGTTCGGGGGCCAGATCGGCATTCTGGCTGAGATGGGCGCGCAGGGCTTCGGACATGGCATGGACCAGCCGCTCGGTTACCGCGGGGGGCAGGCCCGGGCGCCGGGCCAGGGGGGCGGCCACCCGGTCGTCGCCGCCGTGACGGGCGACCACCTTGTCCAGCGTGGCCGGCCCCAGCGCGGCACCGGGATTGGCCACCAGGGCGGCGACCACGCCGGCGTCGC
>JAJFJE010000275.1 GCA_021774355.1 Alphaproteobacteria bacterium | reverse complement strand
GCTGAAATTCACCGACGAGGCGATCGCCGCCCAGGTGGAACGGGCCTTGGAGATTGTCGCCCAGTCCCATGCCAAGGACCGCCGCAGCCTCAAGCTGCACTCCACCGGGGACGGCAGCCGCGTTGTCCGGGTCGCCTATGTCGTCCAGGCACCCCTGTGGAAGACCGCCTACCGCCTGACCCTCGACCCGACCGCCGGGGCGGCCACGGCCGCCCTGCAGGGTTGGGCGGTGATCGAGAACATGAGCGGCCAGGACTGGAAGGATGTCGAGCTGACCCTGGTCTCCGGCAGTCCGGTGACCTTCCGCCAGGCGCTCTACGCGACCTATTACGTCGAGCGCCCGGAGATCCCGGTCGAGGTGGTCGGCCACATCCTGCCCGGGGTCGACACCGGCGCCAGCAGCTACAAGGCCATGGCCGACGGCAGCGGCACCGGCGCGGCCCTGCTGCGCAGCATGGCCGCCGACGGCCCGCCGCCGCCCCCCCCGCCGATGGTCGCCGCGGCGCCCAGCCCCCGGCCCGAGATGGCGGGCGGCGCGGTCGAGGTCGCCGAGGCCGAGGCCCTGACCCAGGTGGTCTATACTTTCGGACAGAAGGTCAGCGTCGGGGCGGGCCAGTCGCTGTCCGTGCCGATCGTCAACCGCAAGGTCCCGGCCGAACGCCTGTCGGTCTATCAGCCGGAGGTCCATGCCGTTCATCCCCTGGCCTCGGTCCGCCTGACCAATGACGGCAATAGCGGCCTGCCCCCCGGCCTGCTGACGCTCTACGAGGCGGCCCCGGGCCTGCCCGTGAGCTATGTCGGCGACGCCAGGCTGGCGGCCCTGCCGGCGGGCGAGCAGCGCCTGGTGTCCTATGCCCTCGATCAGAAGACGCGGATCGACGCCGCCCAGGAGTCATCGTCGATCTTCGAGCAGGGCAGCTTCTCCCAAGGGGTGTTCACCGCGGTCAGCCGGGCCCAGCAGCGTTATCGCTACAAGATCGTCGGTCCGGCTCGCGAGGATCGCAAGCTGGTCATCGAGATCCCCAAGCTCTACGGCTTCGCGTTGACCGCGCCCGAGACCGGGGTGGAGGAGAATGACCGGGTCTGGCGCCTGGGGGCGACGGTCGGCGCCGGCCAGGTGGTGGAGGTGGCGGCGACCGCCGAACGCCCCTTGCGCAGCAGCCAGGCGGTCAGCGATCTCAATGACGGCCAGATCGCCTATTACAGCGGCTTGGACGGCGCCGATCCGGCCCTGAAAGCGCAGTTCGAGACCCTGGCCGGCCTGCGCCGCACCGTGGCCGACAAGGCGCAGGAGGGCGAGGCCCTGGCCAGCCGGGTCGATGCCCTGGTCGAGGAACAGAGCCGGCTGCGCGACAATCTCGCCGCCATCCCCAAGGACAGCGACCTCTATCGCCGCTACCTGAAGAAACTGGACGACCAGGAGACGGCGATCGAAACCCTGCAGGCGGGCATCGCCAAGGCCCGCGACGAGGCGGCCGCGGCGCGCCAGGCCCTGGGGGATTACATCGCTACCCTGTGACCGAGGCCGCCACCGCTCAGGCGGCGGTCAGGATCCCTTCGAGCAACATCAGCTGGGCCAGCCAATAGCTGGCCCAGACCGCCTGGGCGGAGCCCGGAAACGGCCGTTCGAACCGTTCCACCGCGAGCAGCGCGTCGGACGCCGCGAACAGCAAGGCGCCCAGGGCGACCAGGAGACCGCCGTGACCGGCCGCCAGGGCCGCCGCCACCATCGCCGTCAGCACCGCCAGGTAGCCGGCGACCGGCAAGGCCAGGGGGCCGAGGGCCGGGCGAATGCGCATGAACACCGCCCCGCCCAGGCCGAGCAGCGCGCCCAGGGCAACCACCCGCCAGGCCGCATCGGGCATGCCCAGATCGGGCACGAACAAGGCGAGATAGGCAAGATGGGCGAGCAGGAAGGCGAGCAGCCCCGGCACGAACAAGCGCTCGCCCTCGTCGAGCGCCAGCAAGACGTCGCCCACGGCCGACAGGGCCAGCGCCGCCACCAGCAGCCAGGGCCCGCCCGCCACGGCGCCATAGGCCGCAAGCGGCGCCACGGCCAGGCCCTTGAACCAGGGCCGGAGCGGCGCCCGGGACTGGGACAACCCGACCCAATAGGCCAGCGACGCGGCCCCCGACAGGACCAGCAGGGCAGCGCCGAGCGGCCCCATTTCAGCCCGCCTCGGCGGCGCGGCGGCTCAGCGGATGACGCCGGACGATGGCCCGGACCAGGCTCGCAGGGGCCCAGCGCAGCACCGCCGCAAGAACCCGGTTGGAGCGTCCGGTAATCAGGATCGGGCCCCGCCCGGCCATCACCGCGTCGAAGGATTCCCGGGCCACGGCCGCCGCGCTCTGCCACTGGCCCGGCGGGATGCGGTCGACCACCATGCGCATCTTGGCGACATCGTGAAACTCGGTCCGGGTGAAGCCCGGGCAACTGGCCAGGACATGGACGCCGCTGCCCTCGGCTTCCACCGCCAGGGACTCGGACATGCGCACCACGAAGGCCTTGGCCGCGGGATAGAGCGAGGACCCCGGAAATACCGGGGCGAAGGCCGCGAGGGAGGCGACATTGACGATGCGCCCCCACCGCCGCGCCATCATCCCCGGCAGCAGGGCATGGCACAGTTCGGCCGGGGCCAGGACCATGACCTGCAGCGCGCCGCGCTGATCGGGCCAAGGCGTCTCGTCATAGCGCCGGGCCAGGCCCAGGCCGGCATTGTTGATCAGCACGTCGACCGTCAGGTTGCGCCCGGCG
>JAJFJE010000274.1 GCA_021774355.1 Alphaproteobacteria bacterium | reverse complement strand
ACCGAAATCGAGTTGAAGAGGGGCATCCTCTCCGCGGTGTATCGCATCAGGTCGCCCACGATCCGCATCGAGGGTCCCGGCGGATAGATGTAGGTGTTGCGGACCATGAACTCCTTCAGAATGTCGTTCTGGATGGTCCCGGACAACTGGTCCTGGGCGACCCCCTGTTCCTCGGCGGCGACGATGAAGGCGGCCAGACAGGGCAGCACCGCCCCGTTCATGGTCATCGACACCGACATCTTGTCGAGCGGGATGTCGGCGAACAGGATCTTCATGTCCTCGACGCTGTCGATCGCCACCCCCGCCTTGCCGACATCGCCGGTGACCCGGGGATGATCGCTGTCATAGCCGCGGTGGGTGGCCAGGTCGAAGGCGACAGACAGGCCCATCTGGCCGGCGGCGAGATTCTTGCGGTAGAAGGCGTTGCTCGCCTCGGCGGTGGAGAAGCCGGCATATTGCCGGATGGTCCAGGGCCGGTTGGCGAACATGGTGGCGCGCACGCCCCGGGTGAATGGGGCAAAGCCGGGCAGGCTGCCGACCGGCTCCAGCCCCTCGAGATCCGCTTCGGTGTAGAGCGGCTTGACCGGGATCCCTTCCGGGGTCTGCCACACCAGGCCGTCCACCGACCCGCCCCTCAATTCTTTGGTCGCGAGCGCCGTCCAGTCGTCGAGAGTGCGCTTGGGAAACTCGGCCATGTCGGCACCTTGCGATGTATATACTGCAATGCAGTAATAGGGGCGATTTTACGTCGAAGTCAAACCCTGCCGGCCACATGCAACCGGCGGTCGGGGGCCCTGGCGAGCGGCGCGGCGACACCTGTCAACGTCGCCCCGTCGGCGTGGTGTCGGCCTCGGTGGCCTTTCCCGGGGGCCGCATCGCCTGGCGCGGCGGGGCGCCAGTCTTGCCCGTGGCACAGCCGGCCAGCCCGGCCAGAGCCTCCGGCACCAGCACGATACGACGCATCGTTCAGCCCCCTCTGTCCCACGGTCAGATCGCGGCCATTTCACAATTTTTCCTGACGGCTTTCCAGCATCATCAATCGTGGCGCGTAACGGGCGTGCGCGCGGGGCTTGAATTCGGGCGGCAGGCCCGTAATGGTGCGGCTGATGCTCCGTCCCGTGGCCCCGACCCGTCCCCTGCCCGCAGCGGGACGCCTGACCGCCATGCTCGGGCCGACCAATACCGGCAAGACCCATTTCGCCATCGAGCGCATGATGGGCCACGACACCGGTGTCATCGGCCTGCCGTTGCGCCTGCTCGCCCGGGAGGTCTATGACCGGGTGGTTGGCGAGAAAGGCGTGCGCCTCACCGCCCTGATCACCGGCGAAGAAAAAATCGTGCCGGCCACCGCCCGGTATTTCGTCTGTACCGTCGAAGCCATGCCGCTCGACCGTCCCTTTGCCTTCGTCGGCGTCGACGAGATCCAGCTTTGCGCCGATCCCGAACGGGGCCATGTCTTTACTGATCGCCTGCTCCATGCCCGCGGCCTGCACGAGACCCTGTTCCTGGGCTCCGAGACCATGCGCGGCGCGATCCGCCGGCTGGTCCCGGGGGCCAGCTTTATTTCCCGCCCCCGCCTGTCGACCCTGAGCCACAGCGGCCATTGCAAGCTGACCCGCCTGCCGCGCCGGTCGGCGATCGTCGCGTTTTCAGCCCATGCGGTCTATGCCATCGCCGAAACGGTGCGGCGGCAACGGGGGGGCGCCGCCGTGGTGCTGGGCGCGCTCAGCCCGCGCACCCGCAATGCCCAGGTCGGCCTGTTCGAGGCTGGCGAGGTCGATTTTCTGGTCGCGACCGATGCCATCGGCATGGGCCTGAACCTGGGGGTCGATCATGTCGCCTTTGCCGATCTCGACAAATTCGACGGTCGGCGCCATCGGATCCTGACCGCCGCCGAGATCGGCCAGATCGCCGGCCGCGCCGGGCGCTACATGCGCGACGGCAGCTTCGGCACCACCGGCACCGCCGAGCCGTTCGAAGCGGACCTGGCCGGCCGGGTCGAGGAGCACCGCTTCGACCCGGTCAAGGCCCTGCAGTGGCGCTCGAACCAGTTGGATTTTTCCACCGTGGCGGCCCTGCTGCACAGCCTGGACCAGCCGGCGCCGCTTGCCGGCCTGCACAAGGTCCGCGACGCCACCGACCAGATCGCCCTGAGAGCCTTGGCCCAGGACCCGGAGATCGCAGCCCTGGCCGGCACCCCCCCGCGGGTCGCCCTGCTGTGGCAAGTGGCCCAGATCCCCGATTTTCGCAACACCATGGCCGATCTCCACATCCGCTTGCTGGGCCGGATTTTTCGCCATCTGGTCGAGGATGGCCGGCTGCCGACCCCTTGGGTTGAGGCGCAGTTGCGGCGGATAGACAACACCGAGGGCGATATCGATAGCCTGGCGGTCCGATTGGCCTATATCAGGACCTGGACCTTTGTCGCGCATCGGGCAGACTGGGTTGAACAGCCGGCGCCGCTCCAGGCCGCGGCCGGGTCGATCGAGGATCGCTTGTCGGACGCATTGCATGCCCGTCTGACCCAGCGCTTCGTCGATCGCCG
>JAJFJE010000273.1 GCA_021774355.1 Alphaproteobacteria bacterium | reverse complement strand
TCTGGCGCCGGTCGCGCAGGCCCAATATGTACCAGCCGCCCGAAGCACGGACCGGGGTCGACACCGAATTGACCTGAATGCCCGACAGCACGTCGTCAAGCTCGGCGGGGAGCTGGCCGGGCTGGATCCAGCCGATATCGCCGCCATTGGCCGCCGATGGCGCCTGCGAAAATTGCCGGGCAAGGGCAGAGAAGCGCGCGCCCTTCTTGATCTGCTCGAACAGTTGGTCGACCAGTTGTTTGGCCTGTCCTTCCTGTTCCGGATTATCGACGGCGACCATGATTTCCGACACCAGGCTCTCTGGCCGGCCGGCATTGGCCTTGATCCGGTCGATGGCCGCCTGAACCTGTTCCTGGCCGACCGACAAGCGTCCGGCAAAGCGTTTGAGGACGGTCTGGTTCCACGCCAGTTCGGCGCGGATCTGCCGTTCCAGGGTCGGCGCCTTGATCCCGGCCTGGATGAGAAGCTGCTGGAACTGCTCGATCTGCAGGCCGCTGGACTGGATGATCCGGCGCAACTCCTTGCGCACGTCTTCCTCGCCGACCTTGACGTCCTCCTTGGCCGCCTCTGCGAACTGCAGATTTTCGTCGACCAGTTGCCGAAGCGCCGGCGTCCGGGCCTGCTGTGCCGTATCATTGTTCAGCGGGGCGCCTGTCGACACCAGCAGCAGCCGGACCCGCTGATCCAGGTCGTACCCCGTGACCACCTGGTCGTTGACGATGGCGGCGATGCCGAGTTCCTGCTGCAGGCCGGCGGGCGGCGTCACCGCCGCGGCCTGCCCCTGGGCGTAAGCGGGGGCGGCGCACAGAACCATTGCCAGGCTCATCAGCGTCTTGCGGAACATCACCATGTTGCTCGTTCTCAGGGACTGTTCGAGGGTTCGGAGGCAGATTCAGACGAGGTGACGCGGACGGTGGGCCGCCGCCTCATTCCCGCAGTCTTCGACCGCAGCGCGGCAAAAACATGGCGGGCAGCATAGTCGCTGCCTCGGGCCTGGGGAAGCCACCTGGAACCGCTCATCCCAGGTTCTTCAGACGGATCACGAAATTGATCGAGTTGGACGGCGAAATGTCGCGGTCGCGGGTGCGGTCCCGGCGGTAGACGCCGCCGATCTCGACGCATTCGTCCATATAGAAGAGGCCCAGGCGCGACGAGATCAACTGGCTGTCGTCGTTCAGCTGGCGCCTCATGTCGCCATAGAGCAGCCAGTTCCGTTCGACCTTGGCGTAGCCGGAAATATAGATCTCGTCCCGGTCGTCCTGGTCGGCGAAGCCGGTCGGCGTCTTGACCGACGAATAGCCGACATAGGCGCGATAGTTTCCGTCGCCGAGGCCGAGCCGGGTGTCGTTCGAGTTCAGCTGGAAATTGTCCCGGTCGATGCGGAACGTATCCTGAATGTCGATCCAACTGTCCGGCGAGAACACCACCCGGCCGACATAGTCGGACCGACCGTTTCCGACCCCTGCGCGGGCCGGGTAGTTGCCGTCATTATTGGTGATCTCGAAGCTCTGCCCGAGCAACACCTCGAGGGTTTCGCCCTTGTTGCCGTAATGGGCCCCGCGCAGGCCAAGCACGGCGCGGCTGCCGGAATCGATCAGGTCGTAGCCGGGAAAGCGGTCGAGCGCGAACAGGTTGGTGACATCGAACTCGAAGCTCTGGCTATCCTCGTTCGAGATCTTGGGCGAGGTGCCAAGGCGCGGGGCCAGGACGAACTGGGCGATCGGCTCGATCACCTGGCGCCCCAGGGAACTGGTGCGGACGAAGGGATAGCGGAATTCGACGGCCGCCTGGGGCAGCGCCCGGGCGGTCACGCCGCCCCGATCATTGCCGGCCAGATCGAACAGGTCGCTGGTATCGTAGAGGTCGCCGCGCAGGGACATGGTCACGGTCGTGACCAGCCCGACGTCGAGAATCCAGGGGCGCTGCCAGTTCATCGACAGCGAGACCCGCCGCTGGTCGGCGCCGTCTTCCCGCCACAGGGCCAGGGCCGAACCGTCGACGGCGACCCGACCGCCGATCTCGTCCGGTTCGTGGACATAGCTGAACTGGGCAACCGGGGCGATATAGGGGGTGAGCCCGCGGTCGGCGCCGTCGCGCAGGTCCTGATAGGCGGTCGATACGACCGAGACGTAGGAGCGGTCGAAAAAGCCCTCGGCATAGAGTTCGCTGGTCAGAAAATTGGGCGAATCGAAGCCGAAGCGCTTGAGATAGGTGTCCGAGGTGGTGCGTTCCGCGAGGAAGCCCCAGCGCCAATTCTGATCCAACGCATATTGGCCGTTGGCGAAGATATGGCCGCGAAATTCCTCGCTGCCGGTTTTCGAGCCGTTGTCGCGCCGTTCGTCGCCGACCGAAAAGCTGGTCTCGACGCTCATGCCGCCGGTCCCCACCAGATCGCGATAATCGAGGACCAGGAATGGCCCTTCCTTGGTCGTCACATGGGGCGTGATGGTCAGGTCGCGCTGATCGTCGATCGCCCAGAAATAGGGAATCGAGGTGTGAAAGCCCAACCGGTTGGACGAGCCGAGGGACGGCAGCAGGAAACCGCTGGCCCGTTTGACCGAGGGGTCGGGATGGGCGAAATAGGGCGTGTAGCCGATCGGCACGCCGAACACTTCGAAGGTGGCATCCTCATATTCGACGGTCTTGGCCTTCTGGTCGTGGATGACCTTGACCGCCTTGATCTGCCACAGGGGCGCCCGGTCCGGGTGTTCCGCGCAGATCTTGCAAGGGCTGTAGACCGCCTTGTCCAGAATGGTGATGTTGCCGTCGGTCCGGGTCGCCGACTCGGCGGCGGCCCGGGAATTGTCGGAAAACAGCAGGTTCAGGGTCTGGATGAAGCCCCGGGTGAACTGGTCGTCGAGTTCGATATAGTCGGCAAAGACGACCTCGCCGTTGGGCTCGAGCAGGGCCACGTTGCCGCTCGCCGCGACCACCCGGGTCTTTTCATTATAGGTCAGCTTGTCGGCCAGCAGGATCCGCTCGCCCTGGGAGATTTCCACCTTGCCGGTGGCCGTGACGGTGCCGTCGGCCGGGACATAGACCAGCTTGTCGGCATTGATCTGCACCGGGGCGTTGGTCGACCTCAGGCTACGGGCCAGGTCGTCCTGGGCGGCGGCCTGGTCGGGCCCTCCCAGGATCATGCCGCCCAGGATGAGGGCCAGCGCGGTATGCCGTGTGCGGCGCGGACGCCTCGGGACAGACAACAACATCAACCGTCTTCCAGGTGAAACAGAAGAGCCACGCTGACCAGCGTGGCGGCGACCGGCGGCCCCCACGATGCCAGGACCACGGGTACACTTTCGGAGATGCCGAGCGCCCGGGCAACGTCGAAGACGACGAACAGGACAAAAGACGCGACCGAACCCAGCCCGATCAGGGCTGCGATACCGCCCCGGCGGCTCATGCGCAAGGAAACCGTCGCGGCGATCAGCAGCATGCCGGCGAGAACCAGGGGCGTGGCGGCCAGGGAATGCCAGTGGACGAGGTAGCGGGTGGCGGAAAAGCCCGCCTGTTCCAGGCGCTTGGCAAAGGCTGGGATGGCCCAGAACGAGATCGACTCGGGATCGGCCAGGCTTTGGGTGATGTCGTCCGGTTCGAGGTTGGTCGCCAGGCGGAACACCGGGACCGGCCGGGCCGGCGCCTCGGATTCGAACAGCCAGGCCGAGGTCAGGGTCCAGTAGCCCGGCTCGTACTGGGCGTAGGAGGCTTCCACCCGGCGCAGGAAATGGCCGTCGCGGTCGAGCATCAGCACGATTACGCCGGACAGGCGCAGGCCGCCATCGGTGGCGACCGCGGCGCGGATGATGGCGCTGCCCGCAGGGTCCGCCTGGCGCAGCCAGATACCCGTATCGTTGACCGTCGACAGGCTCGATGTCGCGCCCTTGATGTAATAGTTCTCAAGCTGCCGGTAGCGATAGGTCATTGCCGCCGACCAGGGATTGACCACGCCGACGGCGAACAGGCCCAGCAGCAGCACCACCAGCAGCGGCGGCGCCAGGAATTGCCAGACCGACAGGCCGGCGGCCCGGGCGATGACCAGTTCGTTCGAGCGGGTCATGCGGACGAAGCTCCACATGGCGCCGAACAGGCAGGCGAAGGGCAGGGCCGCCATGGCAAGGCTGGGCAGCTTCAGCGCCGACATGGTCATCAGGGTCAGCAGATCCACCGGCGGGCCGGACCCGCGCCCCGCCCGGCGCACCAACTCCAGCACGTCGATCATGTAGATCAGGGTCATGACCGGGGCATAGACGACCATGATGCTGCCGAGGAAGCGCCGGCCGAGATAGACCGCGAAGACCGGCGCGACACGCAGCCTCATGCCCCGGCTCCGGGAATTGCCGGGACCATGTCGGGCGCCCTTGCCAAGCGTGGGCGAAGCACCAGGACCGCCGCCGCCGCGCCGCCCAGCGGCACCAGGTAGAACAGCACGGCGAAGGCCGGCGCGGCGCTGGCCAGGCCGATCAGGCCCAGTTCGCTGAGGCGCAGGGCAAGGCCCGCGATCACGGCGATGGTCACCCGCAGAAAACGCCCGCGCCGGCTGTATTCGCCCGCGAGCAGGCCGCAGGCGGCGATCAGGGTCAGCGGCAGGACATAGAGCGGCGAGGACAGCCGACGATGGGCTTCAACCAGCAGATCCTCCCGGTCATGCCGGTCGCGTTCATTGTCATAGGGCGGGAACAGTTCCTGGATGTAGCGATCGCTGGGCTTCAGGCGAACCGCGCTGGCCCCCAGGCCGAAGCTTGAAAAATCCAGGACATAGCGTTCGAAGGTGAGGAAGCTCGCCCGGCCGGTAAACAGCTCGGTCTCCTGGCGGTTGCCGTTAATCAGCAGGATTTTCACGGAATTGCCGTCCCGCAACAGGGTGCCCCGTTCCGCCATCATGATCACCGGCCGGGCACTGTCCCGATCGAGATAGACCAGGATCCCGCGCAATTCGGCGTCGCCGGCCCGTTCGCGGACATAGACCGAGATGTTCTTGGCAGGCGAGTTAAACGCGCCGTCCTGGAGCAGCAGGCCGGCCATGTCGCCCCGGATATCGGCGATCTGGGCGCGGAACGAGCGTAGGCCATAGGGCGTGACATAAAGGTTGAGCAGGAACACCACGGCCATGCACAGGGCCGCCAGTTCGAGGGCGGGCCGGATCAGGCGCCAGACACTGACGCCGTTGGCCGCCATCACGATCAACTCGCTGTCCTGCCAGAAGCGGTAGAAGGCGAAGATCACCGCGCAGAACAGGGCGACCGGCAGGATCATCGCCATGGCGCCCGGCAGCAGGGTCGCCGCGATCAGCAGGAACACCTCCATCGACAGACCCCGGTTGACGATCAGATCGACCGTCTTAAGGGACTGGCCGACCAGCATGATCGCCGTCAGGCCCAGGGTGAAGAAGATAAAGGGCAGGGCGATTTGCCAGCGGATATAGCGGGCGAGTTGAGTCATCGCGCGAGACTATAGCGGCCGCCCCATCTCGCCGCCCGGGTCATTTGCGCCGGTCGCCCAGAAAGCCCCGCCCGATGAACAGGTAATAGGTGCCCTTGGGATCGTGGTAGGGGCGCAGGGCCACCGTCTCCACGAGACGAGAGGAGGCGAAGGCGGCCAGCAGCGCTGCCGGCGCCGGGTCGCGGCTGACCACCAGGGCGTCTTGGCCGACCCCGTCGGTGGCCGGCCACACCATGGCATAGTGATCATCCGGCTGAAGCGGGTCGTTCGACCAGCGGCGCAGGCGGAGCGGACGCCCCCGCAGGAGATAGGCAAGCTCGGCGATGGCCGGCCGGTCGTCGACGATGACCAGATCGGCGGCCTGGGCCGCGCTGTCCTGGACGACCGCTTCCGCCAGGCGGTCCCAGCCACGGATGAAACGGAACGGGTCGAGGGCGCGACCCAAGCCGGCAAACGGGCCGGTCCCCACGGCGACGGCGCCGGCCAGGACCAGGAACAGGCAGCCATGGACCGCCAGGGTCAGGCGCAAGCCCCGCTCGCGCCTTTCGCCGACGGCCCAGGCAACCAGCAGGATGGTCAGGCTGGGAAAGGCGACCGCCGCCCAATTGCCATGGGCGCGGGACAGAAAGGCCTGGACGATCAGGAGCCCCAGGACCGGAAAGGAGAACCAGGCAAGGAAGCCATGTCCCGGGCGGGCCAGGACCGGACGGGCCCGGACCAGCAACAGCACCAGGGCGACGGCGAAAATGGGGCCGATAATGGCCGCCTGGCCGCCCAGGAAATCAACGACGGCGGCACCGCCGCCCAGGTCGGACAGGGCGCCGGGCAGGGCGACATTGTCGGCGGTGTGGCTGAAACTTGTGAAGTGCTGTCGGGCATTCCACAGCAGGTTGGGCGAGACGAGGGCCAGGGCCAGGGCCGCCATGGCGGCAAGGCCGGCCCAGGCGCGCGGCGGGCGCGGCCCGCAGGCGAAGCTGCCGGCGATCCCCAGCACGATGAAGATCATGGCATATTTTGCCAGCAGGCCGAGGCCGATGGCGGCTCCGCCCGCCAGCCAGTAGCGCAGGCGGCCGGTCGACAGGGCCCGTTCATAGGCCCACAGGGCGGCGCACCAGAAAGCCAGCAGCAACGGATCGGTGGAAATGATGAAGCCGGAAAAGGCGACCCCCGGAAGGGTGGCGAAAGCGATTCCGGCATAGCACCCCAGGCGCGGCCCGAACAGGTTTCGGGCGGTCAGGAACACGAACACGGGGGCGATCAGATAGGCCAGCGGCGCGGCCAGCTTGACACAGGTGCTGCCGTCGCCGCACAGGGCGGTGGTGCCGGCAATCGCCCAGGCAATCAGCGGGGGCTTCGAAAAATAGCCCAGCGCCGGCGTTTGCGCCCAGAACCAGTATTGGGCCTCGTCGAAATAAAGCGGCAGGTCGCCCGCGACCAGCGCCGCCAGCCGCAGCAGGCAGAGCAGCGCGGACAGGCCGAGGACGACATAGCACGCCGTCGCCGGATCATCCGGCGCGAAGCGATGGGCAATTCTCTCGGCGCGCAGGACCATGCCGGCTGTGGTAGCCGAGGCTGGTCGGGCTGTCGACCGCAATACGGGGTTTTCAAGCCTGTGCAGACCATTAAGATCCACAGCGCAGTAGCTGCCTGTTCGATCCCGTCGTGAAAGCCCCCGTGTCATGAAAATCACCTTCTCGACCGCCGAATTGCCTTCGACCGGCGCCATCGCCGTTACCGCCTTTGACGCGCGTCAGCTGTCGGACAGCGCCAAGCGCCTCGACAAGTTGACCGGCGGGGCGCTCGGGCGGGCAGTAGCCGGGGGACGCTTCAAAGGCGGCCGGGGCGAGATCCTGGAGCTTCTGGCACCGGGCGGACTCGACAATGGCCGGGTCATGGTGGTCGGTCTGGGCAAGCGCGAGGCCCTCGACGCGCTCGGGGCCCAGGCGGTCGGCGGCGCCCTGGTCGCCCGCCTGGCCAATAGCGGGGAGCAGGCCGTCACGCTGCTGCTCGATCCGCTGTCCGCCGAGAACATCAGCGATGCCGATTTCGCGGCCCATATTGGCTATGCCGGATTGCTGCGGAGCTATCGCTTCGACAAATATTTCACCAAGAAGACCGCCGACGAAAAGCCCAGCCTCGCCAAGCTGACGGTCGCGTCGGCCGCAGCGGCGGCGGCCCGCAAGGCCTTTGCGCCGCTCGAGAAGATTGCCGAGGGGGTGTTCCTGACCCGCGATCTGGTCAGCGAGCCGGCGAATGTCATCTATCCGGCCAGCCTGGCCGAGCAGTGCCGCAAGCTGACCGCCCAAGGCGTCAAGGTCGAAGTCCTGGGCGAGGCCGAGATGCACAAGCTCGGCATGGGCGCTCTGCTCGGCGTCGGCCAGGGGTCCGTGCGCGAATCCAAGTTGGTAATCATGCAATGGCGCGGCGGCAAGGCGAAGGACGCGCCGGTCGCCTTTGTCGGCAAGGGCGTCACCTTCGATACCGGCGGCATCTCGATCAAGCCCGCCGGGGGCATGGAGGAGATGAAGTGGGACATGGGCGGTGCCGGCGCCGTGATCGGGCTGATGAAGGCGCTGGCCGGGCGCAAGGCCAAGGTCAATGCCGTCGGCGTCGTGGGCCTGGTCGAGAACATGCCCGACGGCGCGGCCCAGCGGCCGGGCGATGTGGTGACCACCATGTCCGGCCAGACCGTCGAAGTGCTGAATACCGACGCCGAGGGCCGGCTCGTCCTGGCCGACGCCCTGTGGTACACCCAGGGCCGGTTCCAGCCGAAATTCATGGTCAATCTGGCGACCTTGACCGGGGCGATCATCGTCGGCCTTGGCCATGAATATGCCGGGCTGTTCTCGAACAATGACGAATTGGCGGAACGCCTTGCATCCGCCGGCCTGGCAACGGGCGAGAAGCTGTGGCGCATGCCCCTGGGCGAGGCTTATGACAAGATGATCAATTCCGATATCGCGGACATGCAGAACATCGGTGCGGACCGTTCGGCAGGATCGATCACCGCCGCCCAGTTCCTGCAGCGCTTCGTCAACAACGTTCCCTGGGCCCATCTCGACATTGCCGGCACCGCCTGGACCAAGCGTGACCAGGCCACCGTACCCAAGGGCGGTACCGGCTATGGCGTTCGTCTGCTCGACCGCCTGGTGGCGGCCTACTACGAATAGGACCGCCGCCATCGCCGAGGTCTCGTTCTATCATCTGGACAGCCAGCCGCTCGACTGGGCCCTGCCGCGTCTGCTGCTGCGGGTCGTCGACAGCGGCCGGCGGGCCCTGGTGGTGACCGGCAATGGGGCGCGGCTGGCCAGCCTCGACCAGTTGCTCTGGACCTTCGACGAGGTGTCATTCCTGGCCCATGGCACCGCGCCGGACCCCGACGCGGCCCGCCAGCCGATATGGCTGACCGAAGGCACCGATAATCCCAATGGGGCGACGGTCCTGGTTCTGGTCGACGGGGCGGCGCCAGCCGATCCCCAACTGGCCGGATTCGAGCGCTGCCTGGATCTCTTCGACGGCGCCGACGAGAGGGCCCTGGCGGCCGCCAGGGGCCGCTGGAGCGCGGCCAAGGCCGCCGGCCACAGCCTGACCTATTGGCAGCAAAGCCCCGAGGGCCGGTGGCACAAAAAGGCCTGAGGTGGCGCCCCTCCCAGGCCTGCCAGACCGGCCCGGGAACGCCTCAGTACGGCCGCTTCAGCACGACCCGGAGCACTGGGCCCGGGCATCGGCCACCGCCTTGCGCAGGGTATCGATCGGCATGGCGCCGGGAATCAACTGGTCGCCGACGATAAAGGCGGGGGTGCCTGAAATGCCCAGCGTCTCGGCCAGGGCATGGTTATCCTCGATCTGCTTGTCGATGGCCGGCGCCTGCATGTCGGCCTTCAGCCTTGCCTGATCGAGGCCGACCGACCCGGCGAT
>JAJFJE010000272.1 GCA_021774355.1 Alphaproteobacteria bacterium | reverse complement strand
GCGCGCGAGCTGTCGGCCGACGACATCGCCCAGTTGCGCGGCCATGCCGATGCCGCGGCCCTGCGCCTGCGCCATCATGATGACGACGTCCATCTGCGCCACCTGCCGGCCGGCTCGACCGCACGGGCGATCTTCGACGCCGCGGAACAGGCGCGGGTCGAGGCCCTGGGCAGCAATGCCATGGACGGGGTGGCCGATAATCTGCGGGCGATGCTCGACGAACGCAGCCGGGCCCGCGGCTATGCCCGGGTCAAGGAGCGCGCCGACGCCCCCCTGCCCGACGTCATCGGCCTGCTGATGCGCGAGAAGCTGACCGGCGCCAAGCCGCCGGCGGCGGCCATGCACATGGTCGATCTGTGGCGCAGCTGGATCGAGGAGAAGGCCGGCGCCGACCTCGCCGCCCTGGCCGGCGCGGCCGCCGACCAGGGCCGCTTTGCCAAGGCATCACGGCGCCTGATCGCCGATCTCGACCTGGGCGACGAGCTGGGCGAGGAGCCCGAGGCCGACCAGCCGGAAGACGACAGCGAGGACGAGCAGGACGGCCAGAGCCAGCAGGACCAGCCCGACGGGGCGAGCCCGGAAGGCGCCAGCGCCGAACTTGCCGAGCCCGAGGAGGGCGGCGGCGACGACACCGACAGCGCCGTCCAGGTGGAATCGGAACAGGACATGGCCGGCCGCGACGGCGAGGAGTCCGACGCCGGCAGCCGGCCCTGGCGACCCAACGCGCCGCAGCAGAACGATCCGGGCGAGCCGCCCTACCTCGCCTATACCAGCACGTTCGACGAGGTGGTCAACGCCGAGGAGCTGTGCGACGCCGACGAAATGTCCCGGCTGCGCCATTATCTCGACCAGCAACTGACCGCCCTGCAGGGGGTCGTCGCCCGGCTCGCCAACCGCTTGCAGCGGCGCCTGATGGCCAAGCAGAACCGCTCCTGGGTGTTCGACCTGGAAGAGGGCATGCTGGACGCCGCCCGGCTCTCCCGGGTGGTGGTCGACCCGGTTCACCCGCTGTCCTTCAAGCGCGAGACCGATACCGATTTCCGCGACACCGTGGTCAGCCTGCTGATCGACAATTCCGGGTCGATGCGCGGCCGGCCGATCACCGTTGCCGCCACCTGCGCCGACATCCTGGCCCGCACCCTGGAGCGCTGTTCGGTCAAGGTCGAGATCCTGGGCTTTACCACCCGCGCCTGGAAGGGCGGCCAGTCCCGGGAAAAATGGCTGAAGGACGGCAAGCCGCCGCGCCCCGGCCGGCTGAACGACCTGCGCCACATCGTCTACAAGCAGGCCGACGCGCCGTGGCGCCGGGCGCGCAAGAATCTCGGCCTGATGATGCGCGAGGGCCTGCTCAAGGAGAATATCGACGGCGAGGCGCTGCTCTGGGCCCATGCCCGGCTGCTCGCCCGGTCCGAACAGCGGCGCATCCTGATGGTCATATCGGACGGCGCGCCGGTCGACGATTCGACCCTGTCGGTCAATTCCGGCAGCTATCTTGAAAAGCACCTGCGCAGCGCCATCGACTGGATCGAGACCCGATCGCCCGTCGAATTGATCGCCATCGGCATCGGCCACGACGTCACCCGCTATTACCGCCGGGCGGTGACCATCGTCGAGGCCGAGCAGTTGGGCGGCGCCATGATGGACCAGTTGGCCGACCTGTTCGACGAAACCCCGGAACAGCCACGCCGGCGCGCCCGCCTCCACTGACCGGCATGCGCGGCGCCCGCCATCTGCTCGCCATCCTGGTCGGCCTGGCTTTTCTGGGCCCCTGCGGCACGCCGGTCCAGGGCGCCGAGGGGCCCCGCGCGATCGCCATCGACGCCCGGCCGGTCCGGCTGGCCCCCGAGGACCCAAGGCGGGTAACCGTCGGCGTTCTGCACTGGCGCGGCGGGGTGGCCCTGACCGCCGCCGACGGCGCCTTTGGCGGCTGGTCGGATCTGCAGATCAGCGCCGATGGGCGCCGCCTGACCGCCCTGGGCGACCGCGGCGCCTGGCTGGTGGCAACCATCGTCCGGGATGCCGACGACAGGATTACCGGCCTGGCCGATGCCGTCCTGGGGCCGCTTCTCGGCCCCGATGGCAGGCCCCTGGACCGGCGCCGCCACGAGACCGACGCCGAGGGCCTTGCCGGTCTGCCCGACGGCAGCCTGGTCGTCGCCTTCGAAGGCCGGCACCGGCTGTGGCGCTATGCGGCGGCGCCCGGATCCGTGACGCCCCTGGCGGGGCTGCCGCGCCCCCTGCCCGGCCCGCCGGGCCTGGCCTACGCCCCGGTCAATGGCGGCCTCGAGGCCCTGGGCGGCCTGGCCGATGGCAGCCTGATCGGCTTTACCGAGGAATTGCGGGATGACAGCGGCCTGGTGGTCGGCTGGCGCCGCGACCCGGCCGGCGCCTGGGCGCCCTTGCGCCTGCGCCCCACCGGCGACTTCAAGCCGACCGGCCTGGCCGTCGTCCCGGGTGGCGATGTGGTGTTGGCGGAGCGGCGCTATACGCCCCTGGCGGGGCCCGGGCTGCGCCTGTCGGTGATCACCGCCGCCGAACTGACAGGCCCGGCGCCGATCGTGCCCCACGTCCTCGCGGTGCTCGACGCCAGCCTGTCGGTCGACAATTTCGAAGCGGTGGGCTTGTGGCAGGGCGCCGGCGGCGAACGCCGCCTGGTAGTCCTGTCCGACGATAATTTCAATCCGCTGCAGCGGACCCTGCTGCTGGAATTCGCCTGGCCGGCGGACGCCCCGAAAGGCCCCTGACCGTCAGGCGGCAACCGCGGTTTCGCTGCGCTTGGCGATCAGCTTCTTGAGGCGCCGTGCCTTGAGCGACAATTCGGTATCGCGGGCCTTGCGCAGGAATGCGTCCAGGCCGCCATTATGCTCGACCGAGCGCAGGGCGTGGGCCGTGATGCGCAGCCGCACCGACTGGTTCAGCGCATCCGAGATCAGCGAGACATTGACCAGATTGGGCAGAAAGCGGGTCCTGGTCTTGTTGTTCGCGTGGCTTACGTTGTTGCCGACGAGAACGCCCTTGCCGGTCAGTTCACAGCGCCGTGCCATGACACTCTCCCTTGACGGTCCCCCCCTGACGGCCAAGGACCAATGCCTATAGAAGTCGGCCGCCGGGGCACCTGCGCCCCTGCGGAAGTCGCGTCTTCTAGACCAGCAAGGGCCGCGCCGTCAAGGCTTTGCGGCAGCGCCGTCAGCGTTGGGCCTTGGCCCTGCCCTTGGCTTCCGCCGCCTTGAAGCTTTCCGGATCCCGGGCCAGCACCATCCCGGCCTGCTCGCTGCGCTTTTCGACATCATGGCCGGCGATGAACTTTGCAGCATCGCGGCGATAAGCACGATCGGCCTGACGATCGCCTTCGCCCCGGTTGGTCTTGTCGTCGGACATGATCGGCGCCTTTCGATGCGCGCCCGCGGGGTCGGGCGATACCGTACCAACCGCTCGGCGGCGCCGATCGTTCCCACCCCTGGGGGCGGAACTTTTCGGCGCGGCGTGGGGTTGACCCTGGACCATCAACCGAAAAGGACACCGTCATGCCCGAGCTTGCCCCGCGCCCCCGTGCCCCGCGCGCCCGTGCCGCCGGCCGCGCCTTGTTCCTGGCCACCCTGCTGATTGGCGGCCTCGGCCTTGCCGCCTGCGACGAGCAGGGTCCGGCCGAGCGGGCGGGCGAAAAAATCGACGATCTGGTCAATGACAAAGGCCCGGCCGAGCGGGCCGGCGAGACCATCGACGACGCCGTCGGCGGCAAATAGCCCGATTTGGCCGTGCAACGCCCCATGCGGTTATTGCGGGAGCGGAACAGCGGGGCGTCGTCATAGGCTTGGCCGGCCTCACACCGGAGAGAGTTGCACGATGCCCCAAGAGCCGCTGTTTTCGCCCTTCACCCTGGGGCCGCTGGCCTTGCCCAACCGCATCGTGATGGCGCCCCTGACGCGCAATCGGGCCGGCCCCGGCATGGTGCCCGCGCCGCTTGCCGCGGACTATTACCGGCAACGGGCAGCAGCCGGCCTGGTGATTGCCGAGGCCACCCAGATCAGCCCGGAGGGCCAGGGCTATCAGGATACCCCGGGGATCTATTCCGCCGCCCAGGTCGCCGGCTGGCGCAAGGTGACCGATGCGGTCCACGGCGCCGGCGGCCGCATGATGCTGCAACTGTGGCATGTCGGGCGGATCTCCAACGTCGCCCTGCAACCCGGCGGGGCGCCACCGGTGGCACCTTCGGCGATTCTCGCCCATGCCAAGACCTTTGTCGGCGGCCAGTTCGTCGAGACCTCGATGCCCCGGGCCCTGGCGCTCGACGAGTTGCCGGGGCTGGTCGACAGCTATGTCGCGGCCGCCCGCAACGCCATCGCCGCGGGCTTTGACGGCGTCGAGATTCACGCCGCCAACGGCTATCTGCTGGACCAGTTCCTGCGCGACGGCGCCAACCACCGCAGCGACGCCTATGGCGGCCCCATCGCCCACCGCATCCGCCTGGTGGTCGAGGTCGCGGCGGCGGTCGCGGCGGCGATCGGCGCCGACCGCACCGGCATCCGCCTGTCGCCGGTCAGTCCCGTCAACGACCTTGCCGACAGCGCGCCCGGTCCCCTGTTCAAGGCCCTGGTCGGGCAGTTGGACGGTCTCGACCTGGCCTTCGTGCATGTCATCGAGGGGGTCACCCGCGGCCCGCGCGAGGCTGCGCAAGCCTTCGATTTCGCCGGCCTGCGCCGGGCTTTCCGGGGCGCCTACATCGCCAATAATGGCTATGACCGGCCGCTCGCCGATGCCGCCCTGCGCGACGGCCGGGCCGACCTGATCGCCTTTGGCCGGCTGTTCATCGCCAATCCCGACCTGGTCGAACGGCTGCGCCGGGACGGGCCCTATAACCCGCTGAACGACCAGACCCTCTATGGCGGCGGCGCCACCGGCTACACCGACTATCCGGCGCTGGCCGCCGAATAGCTCAGGCCCCGCCGGGACCGAGAAAGCGTTCGAGCAGCCGTTCCGCGGCCACCCCCGGGGTGATCTCGCCGGCGCTCACCCGGGCCTCCAGTTGGGCGGCCAGGGCGGCCACCCCGGGATGACGGCGAAGCGCGTCGGCCAGGCCGTCCTGGACCTCGCGCCACAGCGCCCGGCTGGCCTGACCCCGGCGCAGCTGGTCGAGTTCGCCGGCCCCGGCCATGGCCGCGCGAAAGCCCTGGATGGCGCCCCAGACCTGGTCGAGGCCAGCGCCTGCGACGGCCGAGGCGGTCAGCACCTGGGGCCGCCAGGCCGGCGTCTTGGGCCGCATCAGGTGCAGGGCAAGGCGCAGATCGGCCGCCGCCCGGTTGGCCGCGGGCACCAGGGCGCCGTCGGCCTTGGTCACCACCACCAGGTCGGCCAGTTCCATGATGCCGCGCTTGATGCCCTGGAGATCGTCGCCGCTGGCCGGCTGGGCGAGCAGCAGGAACAGGTCGACCATGTCGGCGACCGCCGTTTCCGACTGCCCGACGCCGACGGTTTCGATGATCACGACGTCGAACCCGGCGGCCTCGACCAGCAACAGCGCCTCGCGGGTGCGCCGGGCGACGCCACCCAGGGTGCCGCCCGACGGGCTGGGCCGGATATAGGCCCGCGGATTGCGCGCCAGCGCTTCCATGCGGGTCTTGTCGCCCAGGATCGAGCCGCCGGAACGGGCCGAGGAGGGATCGATGGCGAGCACCGCCAACTGATGGCCCAGCCCCGTCAGAAAGCCGCCAAAGGCCTCGATGAAAGTGGATTTGCCAACTCCCGGGGGACCGGAAATGCCGATCCGGATGGCCCGTCCGGTGGCCGGCAGCAGAGCCGCCAACAGGGCCCCCGCGCGTTTGCGGTGATCGCCCCGGGTCGATTCGACCAGGGTGATGGCACGGGCCAGTGCCCGGCGCTGGCCGCCCAGAATTGCGTCGCGCAGGACGGCTGTGGCGGAATCGAGGGCACCGGTCGAGTCGGACATCATATTAACGATTTATCAGGACCGACCTTGGTCGCATAGTGGGTCGTGACCAACGGAGGGCCACGATGGTTGCGTATCGATGGGTGCTCGGGCTGGTATTCGCTCTGGCATCGGCCCAGGCGGCGGCGGCCGACCGGGTGGAACTGACCTACCGGCTGTTTCTCGGCGGCCTGACGGTGGTCGAACTCCACACCAGCACCACCGTCGACGGCCACCGCTATCGCATGGAAAGCCTGGTCAAGACGGTCTCCCTGTGGGAAACGCTGTTTCGCGCCCGCCTGGCGTCGCGGGTCGACGGCACGCTCGACGGCCCGCTCGACCGCCCCCGCCCGCAACTCTACCAGACCCGCTATGACGGGCGCGTCGGCCGACGCAGCGCCATCGATATACGTTACGGGTCGGGGACCCCGGTCGTCACGCTCGACCCGGCCGACGAGGATGACGGGCGGCCGACGGTCGAGCCCGCCTTGATCGCCGGGACCATCGACCCGTCGAGCGCGCTGCTGTTCGCCAGCCGGATGGCCGGCGAAGGCCAGCCCTGCGACCTGACCCTGCCGATCTATGACGGCCGGCGGCGCTACGATATCAAGGCGACCCGGCAGGCGGACGACGTCTTGCACAGCGACGACCCCAGCTTCTATGCCGGCCCGGCGACCCGCTGCACCGTCGGTTACCGGCGGATCAAGGGCTATAATCCCTATTGGGAGGCCACGGCGGCCAAGACCTGGCCGAGCACGGCCACGGTGTGGTTTGCCCATCTGGACGGCATCAGCCGGCCGATCCCGGTCAAGGTGATGGTGTCGACGGAACTGGGCTGGATGGTGGCCCAACTGGTCGCCCATAAGACCAGCCGGGTCGGCCCCCTGGGCGAGGACACGGCCCTGGCCTTCCCGACCTTCGACGACACCGGCGGCTAACCGCCATGGGCGTGAAGGTCGTCGAAGTCGGCGCCCGGGACGGGTTGCAGAACGAGCCGCAGCCCGTGCCGCCCGCCCGGCGCGTCGAACTGATACGCCGGCTTGCGGCCACCGGGCTTCGCACCATCGAGGCGGGCGCCTTCGTCTCGCCCCGCCGGGTGCCCCAGATGGCCGCGACCGATGCGGTTCTGGCCGCCCTGGGCGACCTTGCCCCCGCCGTCGCGCTGCCGGTCCTGGTGGCCAATGACAGCGGCCTGGATGCGGCGCTGGCGGCCGGTGCCCGCACCATCGCGCTGTTTACCGCAGCGACCGACGGCTTCAACCGCCGCAACATCAAGTGCACCGTCGCCGAAAGCCTGGTGCGCTTCGCCGCCCTGGCCGACCGCGCCCAAGCCGCCGGCGCCACCGTCCGGGGCTATCTGTCCTGTGCCGTCGCCTGTCCCTATGACGGCCCCGTTCGCCCCGCCCAGGTGGCCGCGGTCGCCGGCCGGCTGGCAC
>JAJFJE010000271.1 GCA_021774355.1 Alphaproteobacteria bacterium | reverse complement strand
ACGGCCGAGCAGACCAGCATGGCCATCAGCCCGAAGACATAGAGCAGGATTGCCGCCACCCCCGTCGCCGGCAGGCGCAGCACGGCCAGGCCGAGCAGGACACCGGCGGCGACCGCCCCCAGGACGACCCCGACACGGTGGACCCAGCGATCAGCCGCCAGTTCCCCCGCGCTGTAGGCGCGGGGGCCGCGGGGGTAGACCCGGACCGGCATCAGCGGGTGCGGCGCCGCCGCCCGGCCCCAAGGCGCGGCGGCGGCTCCGACTCAGCCCAGGGCGCGCCGGCTGGGGCCATAGGACTTGGCCTTGGGGGCGGCCTTGCGGGGGCCGTGCTTGGCGTCGCCCGGGCGCCCGTTGGGGGTGCCGCGGCCATTGGACAGAAACGCCATGCCGGCCAGTTCGCGCCCGCTGCCGCCATTGTTGTTGGCCGCCTGGGCCGCCTCGGGGGTGGCGTCGGCGGTCGGGCTCCACTGGCTGCGCTGGCCGTCCCGGGGGGCCTGGGGCCGCTGGCCCTGGGGCCGGCCCTGGGGCCGCTGGGCCCGGGAATCGCGCCGGGGCTCGACCTCGTCCGGCGGCGTGTCGCGGACCTCGCCGCGCCGGGCGGTGACCGGCAGGCGCTGGCGGATCAGCTTTTCGATGTCGCGCAGAAAGGCCCGTTCGTCACCGGCGCAAAGCGAGATCGCCTGGCCGCCGGCGCCCGCCCGGGCGGTCCGGCCGATGCGGTGGACATAGCTCTCCGGGACGTTGGGCAGGTCGTAGTTGATGACATGGCTGACCGCATCGACATCGATGCCGCGGGCGGCAATGTCGGTCGCGACCAGGGCACGGATCCGGCCTGCCTTGAACAGGGCCAGGGCCCGTTCCCGGGCGCCCTGGCTCTTGTTGCCATGGATCGCCGCGGCACTGATGCCGCGCTTTTCCAGATGCTCGGTCACCCGGTCGGCGCCGCGCTTGGTGCGGGTGAAGACCAGGGTCCGGCTGAGCGCCGGATCGGCAAAGAGGTCGGCGGTCAGTTCGCGCTTGGCGCCGTGCTCGACCAGCAGGACCTGCTGTTCGACCCGCTCGGCGGTGGTGGCGACCGGGGCGACGGCGACCCGCACCGGCTCCTTCAGGATCTCGGCCGACAATTGCGCGGCTTCGTTCGGCATGGTGGCCGAGAACAGCAGACTCTGGCGGGCCTTGGGCAGGGCCGCGACGATGCGGCGGATCGGCTTGACGAAGCCGAGGTCGAGCATCTGGTCGGCCTCGTCCAGGACCAGGATCTCGGTGGCGTCCAGCCGGATGCCGCCGGTGCCCATATGGTCGAGCAGGCGCCCCGGACAGGCGACCAGGACATCGACGCCCTGGGCCATGGCCCGTTCCTGGGGCACATGGCCGACGCCGCCGAAGACCACCGCGACAGTCGTCTTCAGATGGCGGCCATAGGTCCGGAAGCTCTCGGCGATCTGGGTCGCCAGCTCGCGGGTCGGGCTCAGCACCAGGACCCGGCAGCGGCGCTGGCCGGGGGCGCGGCGGTTGGCCGCCAGGCGGTGCAGGATGGGCAGGGCAAAGGCCGCCGTCTTGCCGGTGCCGGTCTGGGCGATGCCCAAAAGGTCGCGGCCGGCAAGCAGATGGGGAATGGCCTGGGTCTGGATCGGGGTGGGAACGGTATAGCCCGCGTCGGTCAAGGCGGCGAGCAGCGGGGCGGCAAGCCCCAAAGAGGTGAAATCGGTCACAAAGAAACTTTCACTGCGGCCACGCGCCAAGGCGGGCAGCGCCCGACAACGGGACGCGCGGCAACTACGGGGGACGCCCCGCGTGGCCTGGGCAGTCGATTGGTCGGACAGGAACGGCACTCGACAGGAGGGGAGACCCCTTCACGCGGGCGGAGCGCCGGACGCCACCCCTGGGGCAGCGCCGCTTTGTCGCCCAAAGCCGCATGGAAGTCAAGGCTCGTCCTGCTGCGCCGCAAAATTGCCGGCCCCGTCCAGGGGATGCCGGCAACCCCAGCGGGCGAGGACCGCGGCGGTTGCCCCGGCGGTGAAATGGCGCGCCGCCGCCCGCTCATAGCCTTCGGCCAGCAGCGCGTCATAATCGGTGAAGCCGTGCCGGGCATAGGCCACCAGGGCCAGCCAGGCGGCGTGTTCCGCCGCCGCCCGGGCCAGCCCGCGCGACCCCAGCGCCCGGTCGACCACCGCCGCCCGGTCCTTCGCCGGCAGGCGCGGCGCCAGCCGTTTCAGCACCGCCCCAAGGGCCTCGGCGCGGCGGGTCACGGCATCCTCATGCGATCCTCATCGGCAGGCGTCCGCACCCTTGCACGGACCCGGCGCCTCCGCTATGGTCCGCGGCCTTCGACGGCCCGATGAAGTGCGGAGAGGTGCCGGAGCGGTCGAACGGGGCGGTCTCGAAAACCGTTGTCCCTTCACGGGGACCGTGGGTTCGAATCCCACCCTCTCCGCCACCGGCTTTTATTAGCAATATCAATGGCTTAGTCTGTTTCGGCGGTGCCTCGTAACCGCCCGGAATGCCGGGCTCATTCGGCCTGCCGGCAACGACCGAGACGTCTCCCCCCGATGCTGACGCTTCAGTCTCCGCAGGGGTATTTCGCCACTACCCTTTCCTTTGCGCAAGGGACCGGCCGGCTCGCTTCGCGGCCTGCCTGGCCAGCGGATTTCGGCGAACCGGCGTGAGCGGGATTTGTCAAAAGCTTCGGTAGATGTGAATCGGCGTCGGCATCCGACCCTTATCGGCGTTGGATTGACTCCAATGGCAACGAAGAAAAGTCGATGAAACAACGGCCTTTCAGTCAATACCCCCTACTGGCGAGGGGTCGTTCTAGGGCGCCGATTCACGCCCACTCACCGACCCGCAGATGCCCGACAGGGGGATAAGACCATGAGTACCGCCACCCACTCTCTCGACTCCGGCCTGCGCGAAAAAATCATCGAGCATCTGTTTGTGGGCGACCTGCTGCGGTGCCTGTGGCGGCGGGGCGTGCGGGACATCGAGGTGCTGCGGGCCGAGGTCGACCGGGCCGGCTGCGACATCGTTCTGGCAGTTGGGGACGTCACGCGGCATGTCCAGTTCAAGGCGAGTTATCGCGATGCCAAGACCGCGAGGGTCCTGGAATTGCTGATGCTGGAAGGAGTAACCCAGCGTATCCCCTGATCTCATTAGGACGTGATTGCTGACGAGCGT
>JAJFJE010000028.1 GCA_021774355.1 Alphaproteobacteria bacterium | reverse complement strand
GTCCGTGTCGCCCTGGATGATGAAGCCCTGGGCCGCCGACAGGGTGGTCAGGTCGATCACCTGGCGGCCGCCGACATCGGCGCCGAAGCCCGTCGCGCCGCCGAACACCACATAGGCTTCGCCGGCGCCGTCGCCGACGATCAGGTCACTGAAGCCGTCGCCATTCACGTCGCCCGCCGACGAAACGCTGATACCGGCCCCGTCGTAGTTCGTGTCGCCCTGAATAATGAAGCCCTGGGCCGCCGACAGGGTGGTCAGGTCGATCACCTGGCGGTCGAAGCTGCCGGTGGTCACCGTGGCGCCGAAGGTGGGGGTCGCCTGGATGCCCGTGGTGTCGACCGCGGCATCGACCAGCAGCAGGGTGGCGCCGTTCACCCAGCGGTTCACCAGCGCGCCCTCCAGCACCACCGACCCCGCCGCCTGCCAGCCCATATCCGTGGTGACCAGGCTGTCCGCCCCGTCCCCGATCACGCGGATCTCGCCCGCCCCGCCGCCGGTGACGATAGAACTGTCGGACCCGGCACCGCCGTCGACCCGGTCGCCCACCCCCGCGCGGATGGTGTCGTCGCCGCCGCCGCCCGACAGGACATTGGCCCCGCCATTGCCGTAAAGCGTGTTGGCCAGTTCGTTGCCGGTCAGATTCAGGTCGGCACCGCCCCGGGCGATCAGGGTCTCCACGTGCTGGCCTGCACCCAGGCCCCAGGTGACATCCACGAACACCCGGTCGGCGCCTTCGCCCGCGGCCTCCGTCACTGTGTCCCCGGCAGCGTCAACGTAATAGCTGTCGTCACCGGCGCCCCCCGCCATGGCGTCGGCGTCGGCGCCGCCGATCAGCGTGTCGTCGCCCTCGCCGCCCAGCAGCGTGTCAGCGCCGCCCCGGCCGTTGATGCGGTCATCCGCCCCCAGGCCCGACAGCACATTGGCCGCGTTATTGGCCACGATCGTGTTCGCCGTGTCGCTGCCCGTGAGGTCGATCGCCCCGGCGCCCCGCGTGTAGAACTGTTCCACCTCGGCGTCGACTGCCAGGGTGTAGCTGACGCTCGCGGTAACCCGGTCGTTGCCGCCCATTACCGGCTCGCTCACCGTGTCGCCGGCATCGTCGACGACATAGACATCGTCGCCCTGGCCGCCGGCCATGGCGTCGGCCCCCGGGCCGCCGTCCAGCACGTCGCGCGCGTCGCTGCCGCACAGCGTGTCGTCGCCGCCCCGGCCATAGAGATTGGCGCCGCCGCCGCCGCCGATCAGCACATTGGCGGCGCCGTTGCCATAGATCTGGTTGGCCAGTTCATTGCCGGTCAGGTCGATCGCCAAGGCCCCGCCGGCCACCAAGCGTTCGATCTCCTGGCCCCCCGCCAGGCTGTAGCTAACCCAGGTCGTGACCGTGTCCCGGCCTTCCATGACGGCCTCGGTGACCGTGTCCCCGGGATCATCCACCACATAGGAATCGTCGCCCGCCCCGCCCGCCATGGCGTCGGCGCCTTGGCCGCCGTCCAGCCGATCCTTGCCCGGGCCGCCCGTCAGCGTGTCGGCGCCCCCCTTGCCGAAAAGCTGGTCATTCAGCGCGAGGCCGTCGATGTCGTCGGCGTCCCCGCTCCCCACAAGGCGGTCGTTACCCGCCGTGCCCGTGATCGTCGCTGTGTCGCCCCCACAATGCGGCGTTCGCCCCGGGGGGCTCTTCTCCCGTCGATGTTAGGTCACCGCCGGGAGCCGTCACCGCCAACAGAGCCAACGCAGCGTCAATCTCAACCGATATGGGAATTCACGGCGTTTTCCGTGTAATGCAGCAGCCAGAGGTTCGAGTCAGGGCGCCGCTGCCGCCAGTTGCGTTCGCTCGGCCAGATCGGCGCGGGCGAGCCGGACGGCCAGGCGGTCCACGGCGGTTGCAGCCGGAACGGCGGCAACCGCGGCGATGACCGCGTCGGCCTTGGCCTGGTCGCCGGGGCGGTCCAGGGTGGCCAGCGCATGGGCCAGTTCCAGGCGGACAATGGCCGGGCATTGGGGGTCGCCGACCAGGCGGTCGAACAGGGGCGTGGCCGCGGCAAGACTGGCGCCGAACAGCCGCCGGGCCATGTCGTCGCCGGCCTTGGCGACGACCGAGCTGTGCCACAGGGCGAGCAGCCCAAGGGCATAGGGATTGTCGGGTGCCACCGCCAGGGCGGCGTCGAGATGGCGCTTGATGCGGCTGCCGTAGTCCTCGTTCATCGCCTCGAAGGTCCCGGCCTCCTTGGCCATCATGCCCAGGGCGATGGCGGCCTGGAGATGGCCCTCGAGGTGATCGGGGGCGCGTGCCAGGGCCTGGGTCGCGAGGCGATGCCCCTCGGCCGCCCGTTGCAGGCGCCGCCGCCGGTCGTCACCGCCGTAGAGCGCGTCGATCAGTATCGCCCGGGCCCGCAGGGCATAGGCATCGGCACTGTCGACCGCCCGGGCGGCCCGGGCCGCAGCGGCGAAGTCGCCGGCGGCAAAAGCCTGCCGGGCCTGGTCCAGCGGGTCATCGGCGCGCGCCGTCGCAACGGCGGCGAGCCACAGGACCAGGGCGAGAAGGGAGGACGTCCGCAGTGTCATGGGGGAATGGTCCCCCATGACCGGTTAAGCAAACGTCAAGCGGCCGTCAGAAAGGCGCCGGCCAGGGCCTTGCGGATCAGGGCCGCGGTATTGGCGACGCCGTAAAGGGCGGCGAAGGAGCCCATGCGCGGGCCCTGGGAGTTGCCCAGCACAACCTCGTAGATGGCCCGGAACCAGTCGCGCAGATTGTCGAACGGGTGCCGTTTGCCGATTTCGTAGATGGCGTTCTGCAGGTCGTCGGCCGACTGGTCGTCCGGCAGATGCTCCAACTGCGCGGCCAGGTCTTCCAAGGCGGCGCGCTCCATCGCAGTCGCCGGACGGTAGCGCTTGTGCGGCTTCACCAGGTCCAGGTAATAGGCAACCGCATTGGCCACCAGGCGGTCGAGCACCGGGTGCTGCTCGGCCGTCGCTCCGGGGGCGTAGCGGGCGATGAAGCCCCACAGCACGTCCGGGTCGCCCGCGCCGACGACACTGGCCAGGTTGAGCAGCAGGCCATAGCTGATCGGCAGGTCGGCCACCGGCGGCCGGCCGCCATGGATATGGAAGACCGGGTTTTCCAGCTGCTTCGCCGGGTCCTGCGCGGGATAGGCCGCCAGATGTCCCAGGTAATCGTCGACATTCCGCGGTATGACATCGAAGTAGAGGCGCTTGGCGGTGCGCGGCTGGCTGTACATGAACAGCGCCAGGCTTTCCGGGCTGGCATAGCGCAGCCATTCGTCGATGGTCAGGCCGTTGCCCTTGGACTTGGAGATCTTCTGGCCGCTCTCGTCGAGGAACAGCTCGTAGGAAAAGCCGTCCGGCGGCGCCCCGCCGAGCACCCGGCAGATCGCCGAGGACAGCTTGCGGGTCGGGATCAGGTCCTTGCCGTTCATCTCGTAGTCGACATCCAGCGCCTGCCAGCGCAGCGCCCAGTCGGCTTTCCATTGCAGCTTGCAATGGCCGCCGGTCACCGGCACCTCGGTCAGGCTGCCGTCCTCGTCGCGGAAGACCACGGTTCCCTGATCCGCCCGGCGTTCCACGATCGGGACCTGCAGGACCCGGCCGCTCCGCGGGCTGATCGGCAGGATCGGCGAATAGCTCTGTTGCCGCTCCGCGCCGAGCGTTGGCAGCATGATCGCCATGATCGCGTCGTAATGCTGCAACAGGGCCAGGATCGGCCCGTCGAACCGGCCCGACTGGTACCAGTCGGTGGCCGACTGGAACTCGTAGGAAAAGCCGAAGCGGTCGAGGAACGAGCGCAGCATGGCATTGTTGTGGTGGCCGAAGCTTTCGAACTTGCCGAACGGGTCGGGTACCTGGGTCAGCGGCTTGCCCAGATGGGCGCGCACCAGTTCCTGGTTGGGGATGTTGTCGGGGACCTTGCGCAGCCCGTCCATATCGTCGGAGAACGAGAACAGGCGGGTCGGCACGTCCGACAGGAGGGTGAAGGCATGGCGCACCATGGTGGTCCGGGCGACCTCGCCGAAGGTGCCGATATGGGGCAGGCCGGAGGGACCGTAGCCGGTTTCGAACAGGACGTAGCCCTTGTCCAGGACGGCCGGCCGGCGGGCCAGGCGGTCGGCCAGTTTGCGCGCTTCCTCGAACGGCCAGGCACGGGCGGCGGCGGCGAGGTCACGGATGGTATCGGCCATGGCGGCACTCCAGAACGGGCTCTTTCCCTAAGGGCCGCGGCGCGTCTCGTCAACTGCCGACGCCTGGCGCCGCGCGTGCTTGCGCCGCCGGTCAGGCGCCCGGCACCAGGGCGAAGCGCTCCTCCAGCGTATAGCGCGGCGGCGCGCCGCCAAGGCGGCTGGAATAGAGTCCGAACCATTCGGCCTGCCAGGGGGCCGGCGCCAGGTCGCCGTCGGCGGCCATCAGGGCGGCCAGGCGCGGGCCGTCGGCGCGCTGCAGATGGGCCAGGGTGACGTGGGGGAGAAAGCGC
>JAJFJE010000270.1 GCA_021774355.1 Alphaproteobacteria bacterium | reverse complement strand
GCACGAAGACGTCGTCGATCAGGTCCTTCATCGCCTTGCCGCCGCCGCCATGGGCCAGGGTGACCGTGCGGAGCTGGACCTTGCCCAGGATGCGGCCCGGCGGGCGGGCGGCAGCGAGAGAGGACAGGGTCATGCCGCGCTCCCCTGGCGGCGGGCGCCGCCATATTGGTAATGGGCGGCGCAGGCCCCTTCCGACGACACCATCAGCGCGCCAAGCGGCACCTCCGGGGTACAGGCGGTGCCGAAAACCTTGCATTGCCAGGGCTTGATCACCCCCTTCAGGACCTCGCCGCACTGGCAGGACTGGGGATCGGCAATGGTCACATTGGGAATGGCGAAGCGCCGCTCGGCATCGAACCGGGCATAGCCCTCGCGCAGGCGCACACCGGAATGGTCGATCGAGCCGAGCCCGCGCCATTCGAAGAATTCGCGCAGCTCATAGACCTGCGACACCGCCTTCAGCGCCGGGCTGTTGCCGCCGTCGGGAACGATCCGGGCATATTGGTTCTCGATCTCGGCGCGGCCCTCCTTGAGCTGCTTCAGGACCATCCAGATCGACTGCAAGACGTCCAGCGGCTCGAACCCGGCGACCACCATGGGACGGCGGTAATGGCGGGCGATGAAGTCGTAGGGCGCCGTGCCGATCACCATCGAGACATGGCCGGGGCCCAGAAAGCCGTCGATCTGGATCTCCGGGCTGTCCAGGATCGCCTTGACCGTGGGGACGATGGTGATGTGGTTGCAGAACACCGAGAAATTGGTGATGCCGTCGGCCTCGGCCTCCAGGATGGTGAAGGCGGTCGAGGGCATGGTGGTCTCGAAGCCCAGGGCAAAGAACACCACGTCCTTGTCTGGGTGCTTGCGGGCGAGCGCCAGGGCGTCCATGGGCGAATAGACCATGCGCACATCGGCGCCTTCGGCCTTGGCCTGGAGCAGGCTCTTCTTCGAGCCCGGCACCCGCATGGCATCGCCGAAGGTGGTGAAGATCACATTGGGCCGCTCGGCGATGGCGACGCAATCATCGACCCGGCCCATGGGCAGCACGCAGACCGGGCAGCCCGGCCCGTGGATCAGCTCGATCGCCTTGGGCAGCATGCCTTCCAGGCCGTAGCGGAAGATCGAATGGGTGTGGCCGCCGCACACTTCCATGATGTGGATCGGCTTGTCCGGGGTGACCGCCATCTCGGCAACCAGGCCCTCGATCTCCCGGACCAGAGCCTGGGCCTTGTCACGATCGCGAAACTCGTCTGCGTATTTCATGCGCTGGCCTTTCGGGTCATGGCCGAACCGCGGTCATCGGCGAGCAGGGTGTGCACCAGGTCCCAGATGATGTGGTAGGCCGCCACGTGGCATTCCTGGATACGGTGGATCGAGCGGCTGGGCACCACCAGGCAATGATCGACCAGGCCGCCCGCCTGCATCCGCCCGCCGTCGCCGCCGGCAAAGCCCACGGTGGCGAGCCCCATCTCCCGGGCCTTGGCGAAGCCGGCCAGGAGATTGGCCGAGTTGCCGCTGGTGGAGAGACCGACCACGACATCGCCGGTGCAGCCCAAGGCGCCGATCTGGCGGGCAAAAATATGTTCGATCCCGACATCATTGCCGACCGCGGTGATCTGGGCGATGTCCGCCGTCAGGTTGATCGCCGGCAAGGGCGGCCGGCCGGCGGTCACCGGGTGGACGAATTCCACCGTGACATGGGCCGCATCGCAGCTGGAGCCGCCATTGCCCATGGCCAGCAGGCGGCCATTGGCCCGGAAGCAATCGGCCATGACCCGGGCGATGGTGACCAGCAGCGGCGCCTGTTCGGTGAAGAAGCGCTCGTTGGTGTCCCGCGAATCCCGGGCCTTTTCCGTGACCGAGCCAAGCAAGGCGGCTTGGAGCCGGCCAGGATCCTGGCGCCGCCCGTGCAGGAACGGATAAAGGGCCTCGAGCTCGCCGTCGTTGGACATGATCCGTTACCTGGTTCCGGTCTTGCGCATCGCTTCGATCTCGGCCTGGGCCTCGCCCAGTTCGGTCAGGATCTTCAGCGTCTCGGCCGCCTGGGCCTCGTTGATCCGGCTCATGGCGAAGCCGACATGGACCAAAACCCAGTCGCCGATGCAGGCCGCGGGCGGATGATCGTCATCGATGATGCAGGAGATATTGACCTGCCGCCGGACACCGCTGACGTCGACGGTGGCGAGCTTGCGCCCGGCATCGTCGATCGACACGATCCGGCCGGGAATGCCTAGACACATGGGACGTCTCCTTGGTCCATCGGGAGGATGCCCTCGATCAGGCAGGCGGCGGCGACCGCCGCCTGGCCCAGGGCCAGGCCGCCGTCATTGGCCGGCACCCGCGCCTGGCTCAGCACCCGGAAGCCGGCCTCTTCGAGATGGCGCACCACCAGTTCGAACAGCACCCGGTTCTGGAAGCAACCGCCCGACAGGGCGACGGTATCGAACGGGTAGGCGTCGGCCTCGTCGCCCACGGCGAGCTTGCGCGCCATGCCCGCAATGGCCCGGGCCAGGGCCCGGTGGAAACGGGCGGCGATCACCGGCGCCGGCGTCTTCAGGCAGAGATCGCCGAGGATCGCGCTCCACATGGCCAGCGGCTCGATATAGGGCATTCTGGTGCTGCGCAGGAACGGAATGTTGAGCGGATAGATCAGGCTCTCGTCCTCTTCGACCAGGGCCCGGTGGTCGACGATCGCCTCCAATTGCATCGCCGCCTCGCCCTCATAGGCCTGCTGGTCGCGGCACAGGCCGAGAGCGGCTGCCACCGCATCGAACAGCCGGCCGCAGGACGAGGCCTGGGGCGCATGGATGCCATCCTTGATCATGGCGTCATAGAGCGCCCGAGGCTTGGCCGCCAGGAACTGGTAGAGTTCCAGCTCGTCGAAATTCAGGGCAAAGGCGGCCCAGCCCATTTCCGCCGTCAGATGGGCATAGAGGTTGCGCCACGGCTCGCGCGCGGCCTGGGCGCCGCCCGGCATGGCCACCGGCTTCAGGCAGGCCAGGCGCTGGCTGCGGCGATAGTCGGCCAGCAGGAATTCGCCACCCCAGAGGGTGCCGTCGTCGCCCCAGCCCAACCCGTCCATGGCGATGCCAAGGACCGGCGCGCCGTGCAACGGCCAGCCGTTCTCGGCCAGGCAGGCGGCGATATGGGCGTGGTGATGCTGGACCTCCACCAGGGGCAAGCCGTCCCGGCGGGCCCGGGCCCGGGCCAGCTTGGACGACAGGTAGTCGGGATGCCGGTCGGCGGCGAGCGCCACCGGCACATGATCGAACAGGCGCCCGAACAGGCCCAGGGTCTTTTCGTAATCCTCGAAGGCAGCGACCTCTTCCAGGTCGCCGATATGCTGGGACAGGATCGCCTCGCCGTCCTTGACCAGGCAGCAGGTCGCCTTCAGTTCGCCGCCAAAGGCGAGCAGCGGCGGCGCCTGTTCGAAGCCCGGGGGCAGACGCAAGGGCGCGGGGGCATAGCCGCGGGCCCGGCGCAGGAGCCGCGGCCGGCCAGCCATGACCCGCAGCACCGAATCATCGACCCGGTTGGCGACCGCCCGGTCATGCATCAGGGCAAAGGCCGCGATCCCGCCCAGGCGCGCGGCGACCGCAGCATCGTCGGTCACCTGGGGCTCGTCGGCCAGATTGCCGCTGGTCATCACCATGGGCCGGCTGGCCCGGCGCATGAGCAGGAGATGCAGCGGTGTGGTCGGCAGCATGAAGCCAACCAGGCCGAGGCCGGGGGCGACCGCCGCGGGCAGCTTTTCCGGGCCGTCGGCCGGCAGCAGCACGATCGGTCCCTCGGGCGCGGCGAGCTGGGCCGCCTCGCTGTCGCTCACCGTGCAATAGCGCCGGATCACGTCGAGATCCCGGGCCATCAGGGCAAAGGGCTTGGCCTGGCGCCGCTTGCCTGCGCGCAGGCGGGCGACAACGTCCGGCTTGGTCGCGTCGCACGCCAGATGATAGCCGCCCAGGCCCTTGACCGCGACGATCTCGCCCCGCTTCAGGAGTTCGGCCGCGGCGTCGACATCGTCGAGCATCGAGGCCTGCTCGAAGCTGAACGCCCGGCCGTCCAGCCGGACCAGCCGCGCCTTGGGCCCGCAGACATAGCAGGCGATCGGCTCGGCATGGAAGCGGCGGTCGGCCGGATCCTCATATTCGGCGCGGCAGGCCGGGCACAGGGGGAAGGCCGCCATGGTGGTTGCGGCACGGTCATAGGGGACGCCGTCGACGATGGTCAGGCGCGGCCCGCAATGGGTGCAATTGGTGAAGGGATAGCGATAGCGCCGGCCGAAGGGATCGAAGGTCTCGGCGGCACAGGCGGCGCAGACCACGGCATCCGGGGCGATCTGGGTATGGCCTGCCCCCGCGACGCTCTCGACGATGCGGAAGCCCGGCCCCGGGGCAGGCGCCGACAAGGGGTCCGCGGCGGCCAGGGCGACGCTTTCGATCCGGGCCAGGGGTGGCGGCGCGTCGGTCAGCCGGGCGACCAGCGCCTC
>JAJFJE010000269.1 GCA_021774355.1 Alphaproteobacteria bacterium | reverse complement strand
ATCCACGCGTCCTCTCCCCACCGTCATGACCGGGCTTGGACCGGTCATCCACGCCTTCGTGGCAGGCACGGTGTTCCCGTGGATGGCCGGCACGGTGGCCGGCCATGACGGTGGGGGGGGCGGGGGTGCGGGGCTCAGCGGTTGACGTCGACCACCAGCCGGCCGCGCACCTGGCCACCGAGCAGAGCGAGGGCCAGATCGGGCACCTCGGCCAGGCCATGTTCGCTGGTCAGCCGGGCCAGCACCGCCGGGTCGAGGTCGCGGGCCAGGCGGCCCCAGGCCCGCTGGCGCTTGTCCCGGGGGGCATTGACCGAGTCGATGCCATAGAGGGTCACCCCGCGCAGGATGAAGGGAAACACCGTGGTCGGCAGGTCGAAGCCCTGGGCCAGGCCGCAGGCCGCGACCGCGCCGCCATAACGGGTCTGGGCCAGGGCGTTGGCCAAAGTATGGCTGCCGACAGCGTCAATCACCCCGGCCCAGCGTTCCGCGGCGACCGGCTTGCCCGGCTCGCTGAGGCTCGCCCGGTCGATCAGATCGGCGGCGCCCAGGGCCTTCAGCCAGGGCGCCTCGGCCGGCCGGCCGGTCGAGGCGATCACCCGGTAGCCCAGCTTGGACAGGAGGGCGATGGCGACCGAGCCGACCCCGCCGGCGGCACCCGTCACCAGCACCTCGCCGTCGCCCGGGGCGACGCCGCCGGCCTCGAGCGCCATCACGCACAGCATCGCGGTGTAGCCGGCAGTGCCGATGGCCATGGCTTGCGCCGGGCTGAACGCCTTGGGCCGGGGGATCAGCCATTCGCCGCGGACCCGGGCATATTGGGCCAGGCCGCCGAAATGGGCCTCGCCCACGCCCCAGCCATTCAGGATCACCTGGTCGCCGGGCAGCCATTCGGGATCGGTCGATTGCTCCACCACCCCAGCGAAGTCGATGCCGGGAACCATGGGAAAGCGCTTCACGATCGGCCGCCGGCCGGTCAGCGCCAGGGCATCCTTGTAATTGAGTGTGGAATGGCTGATGCGGACCGTGACGTCGCCCTCGGGCAGGTCGGTCATCGGCAGGTCGGTCAGTTCAACCCGGGTCTGGCCCTCGTGCTGGGTCACCCGGACAGCTCGGAAGGTGTCGGCCATTGCTACGCTCCACCGCTCGTTGGGAGCCCGAGTGTAGCGGCGGCCCGGCCCAGGACAAGGCGCAGGCGATGCGCCCCTGCCCCGCGATCGCCCTTCAAATCAGCCGCCGATTTGGTGTAATCTCCCGTCGGCTTGGTTAATATAAAGTTTGGGGGAGGAAACCATGTCATACGGCACAGCCGTCCTGCGGACGGCTGCCTTGGCATTTGCCCTGTCGGCCGGCGGGGTCCCGGCCCTGGCAGAGACCCAGATCGTCGCCCGGGGCGGCACCGCGGTGATGTGGCCGGAGATGACCACGGCCGCGGCGGACCTGGCGATCACCCAGAAAGCCGACGCTATCCTGATCCAACTGGCCCAGACCGCCGACGGTGCCCTGGTGGTCCGCCCGGGGCGCGATCTCGGCCGCTCGACCGATGCCGGGGATGTTCTGGGCGCCCCGCCGCCGGGACGCGGCGCCGATTCGGGCAGCTGGTTCGTCGACCAGATCACCGCCGCGAGCTATGACCGGCTGCGCGCCCGCCAGACCGACCCGACCCGTGACCGCTCCTTCGACGGGGTCTTCCCGGCGGCCCGGCTGGGCGACTTCCTGGCCCTGGTGCGCGACCGGTCCCGGCAATATGGCCGGAAGATCGGGCTGATCATCGTGATCGAGGGGTCGTCCTTCTATGCCGAACGGCGCCTGCCCATCGAGGCCCGCCTGGTCGAGCAGATCAACGCCGCCGGCTTGGGCGATCCCGCCAGCGGCGTCTGGCTGGCCTCGCGCGAACCGTCCAGCCTGACCGTGCTGCGCGGCCTGACCCCACTGCCCCTGATGTTCGTGGTCGGCGCCGGCACCAGCCTGCCGCCAGACGCCGCGGTGACCGGCGACAAGCGCAGCTATGGGGCCTTTCTCGCGCCCCAGGGGCTGGCCGATCTGCGGCGCTTTTCGGACGGCGTCCTGGTCGACCGTTCGGCCATCACGGTGGCCGGCGGCGGCCTGATCGCCGACGCCCGGGCCGCCGGCCTGAAGCTCTATCTGGGCGGCTTTGCCGTCCCCGGCACGCCGATGCAGCCGCGGGCCCAGGCCATTGCCGATTATCGGCGGATGATCGGCCTGGGAGTCGACGGCATCGTCACCGACGAACCCCTGCGCGCGGTCGAGGCCGGTCGCGCCCGTTAATCGGCCCGGCCCTCAGGCGACGATGATAACATCGGCGGGCGCGATCAGCGGCGCGCCCTGCAACACCCAGACCACGACGGCCGGAAAGGCGGCGCCGGCCCCGTCCCGGTCATAGCGCAGATAGCCGTCGTCGGTATTGTAGAGGAACGTCCGGCCAGGGTGGCCGAGGGCCCGGGGGATCGCTGCCCGACACCAGATCGACGGTGCCGCCCAGCAGGATATCGGTGCCCAGGCCGCCGCCACCCGGCCGCCCCGTGCCCTCGAGCGGGGGGCGGGACCACGCCGGAAGCCTGGCCCAAAGGCGGCCGCCTCGAAAGCAGGGCGTCCCCGGAGCGGCTCGAAAGCGGGAATGATTCCGCTTTGCAACGTCACACGTCGTGTTAACCTTTAGCGGCGTGAAATGAGCTGGTGAGGTGAAAGCCTCGTCCCTGTCGGGGAAAAAGCCAGCCGCGGGGACCTTCGTCAGGCTTGCCGACCCATCATGGTCGGTCGTCGATGTGGTTTTGGCACTGGAGGCCCCGCATGAGCGAAGCAACACCGTCCACCCGTCCGCTCGAACTGATGCTGCGCGACTACCGCCTGACCACGGCGGAAATCCTCTATCACATGCCCGATCACCCGAGCCTGCTGCAGAGCTATACCTGGCAGGAATTCGATCTGGCGCCGCGTTTCCCCGAATTGCGCAAGTTTCTCGATTTCTGGGCCGCCAACCTCGACGGCAAGCTGCATTCGGTCAAGGTCGCCAGCCAGCGGCTGATCCGGCCGATGGAGCTGCGCCTGACCGGGGCCTATCTCACCCTGCACTGACCGGGGCCAGAGCCTCGACAAAGCGGAGCGGCCGGCCGGAGGCCTGGCTGGCCACTTCGCCGTCGCGCATGACGATCATGCCGCGGATGATCGTGGCCATCGGCCAGCCCGTTACCCGCTGGCCCTCGAACGGGCTCCAGCCGCAGCGGCTGGCCAGCCAGCCGGCGGTGATCTCCCGGCTGGCCGCCAGGTCGACCAGGGTCAGGTCGGCATCGTAACCGACGGCGATACGGCCCTTGCCGGCCAGGCCGAAGATCCGCTGGGCGCCCGCCGAGGTCAGGTCGACCAGGCGCTCCAAAGTCAGGCGGCCAGCCGCCAGATGGTCGAGCAGCAGCGGCAGCAGGGTCTGGACCCCGGGCATGCCGCTGGGGCTCTGGGGATAGGGCCGGGCCTTTTCCTCCCGGGTATGGGGGGCGTGGTCCGAGCCGATGACATCGACCACGCCCTGGCGCACGCCCTGCCACAAGCCGTCGCGATGATGAGCCTCGCGGATCGGCGGGTTCATCTGGGCCAGGCTGCCCAGCCGGCGATAGGCCTCGGGGGCGGCCAG
>JAJFJE010000268.1 GCA_021774355.1 Alphaproteobacteria bacterium | reverse complement strand
CGCGACCTCGTCGCCGGAATCCTGGACGACGAAGGGTACCAGACCCGGACGGCGGCCAATGCCGACGAGGCGCTGGCGGCGGTCGATGCCCGGCAGCCATCCCTGTTGATTCTCGATATCTGGCTTCAGGGCAGCCGCCTGGACGGCCTCGAAATCCTCGAGGCGGTGCGCAAGGGCCACCCCGACCTGCCGGTGATCATGATCTCCGGCCACGGCACGGTGGAAACGGCGGTCGCCGCGTTCAAGCGCGGCGCCTATGACTTTATCGAAAAGCCGTTCAAGGCCGATCGCCTGATCCTGCTGGTCCGGCGGGCCATCGAGGCCAGCCAGCTCCGCCGGGAAAATCGCACGCTACGCGACAGGGCCAATGTCGAGGAGGAACTGATCGGCCATTCCGCGGCCGCCAATAATGTCCGCGGCCTGGTCGAAAAAGCGGCGCCCATGGGCAGCCGGGTGATGGTGCTGGGCCCGCCGGGATCGGGCAAGGAGGTAGTGGCGCGCCTGCTGCACCGCCAGTCGCGCCGGGCCTCCGGGCCGTTCATCGTGGTCAATTCCGCGACCATGCTGCCGGAACGGCTGGAGCCCGAATTGTTCGGCGTCGAACCCAGCCTGTCACCCGACGGCGTGATGCGGGTGGGCCTGTTCGAGCAGGCCCATGGCGGCACCCTGTTTCTCGACGAGGTGGCGGACATGCCGCCCGAGACCCAGGCCAAGATCCTGCGGGTTCTGGTCGACCAGAGCTTTGAGCGGGTCGGCGGCCGGATGCGGGTGCAGGTCGACGTCCGCGTGGTCAGCGCCTCGTCCCGCGATCTCCACGCCGAAGTCGAGGCCGGGCGGTTCCGCGAGGATCTGTTCCATCGCCTGAGCGTCGTCCCGATCCGGGTGCCGCGCCTGGCCGAACGGCGCGAGGACATTCCCGATTTCGCCGACTATTTCATGCGCCGCATCGCCCAGGCCAACGGCATCGCGAGCCGGCGCATCTCGCCCGAGGCAATGGCCGTCATGCAGGCCTATGACTGGCCGGGCAATGTCCGCCAGTTGCGCAATGTCTGCGAGCGTCTGCTGATCATGGCCAATGACGATGCGGCAGGGGCCATCGGCGCCGATCTGCTGCCCGCCGAAGTGGGCGGCGCCGGGCCGGCAACCTTGCGCAGCGGCGAAGCGGGCGAGGTCATCATGGCGCTGCCCCTGCGCGAAGCGCGGGAAGCCTTCGAGCGCGACTATCTGCTGGCGCAGGTCGCCCGCTTCGGCAACAACATCAGCCGCACCGCAGCCTTCATCGGCATGGAGCGCTCGGCCTTGCACCGCAAGCTGAAATCCCTCGGCATCGCGATCAGCGACCGCGGGCTGTGACGATGGGGCGCGATCCCGGACCGGCCGCGGGTTGCCGGATTGCGTTGCCGCGCTGTCGATGACCTCGGGGGGCCGCAGGCCCGATGATGAGGAGCCAGATGTCCAGGCTAGCCTATGTCAATGGCCGCTACCTGCCCCATGGCCAGGCGGTGGTTCACATCGAGGACCGCGGCTATCAGTTCGCCGACGGTGTCTACGAGGTCTGTGCGGTCCTGGGCGGCTGCCTGATCGACCGCGATTTTCATCTCGAGCGGCTGGAACGTTCGCTCGCCGCCCTGGCCATTCCCAAGCCGATGAGCCGGGCCGCCTTGCTGGTCGTGCTCGGCGAGGTCGTCCGGCGCAACCATATTGTCGACGGCCTGCTCTACCTCCAGGTGACCCGTGGCGTTGCCAAGCGGGACCATCTGGTGCCGGCCGGTCTGCGGCCGGCGCTGGTGGTGACCGCCCGGCGGATCGACCTCGCAGCCCTGGACGCCAAGGCGGCCCGCGGGATTGCGGTCAAGACCCTTGCCGAGATCCGCTGGCGCCGCCGCGATATCAAGGCGATCGGCCTGCTGCCCAATGTCATGGCCAAGCAGGAGGCCCATGCGGCCGGCGCCGCCGAGGCCTGGTTTGTCGATGATGACGGGCTGGTGACCGAGGGGGCCTCGACCAATGCCTGGATCGTCAACGCCGGCGGCCAACTGGTAACCCGCGCCCTGTCCCACGCGATCCTCGCCGGGGTCACCAGGCGGGCCCTGCTGGGGACCGCTGCCGATCTCGGCCTGGCGGTGGTCGAGCGGGCCTTCACCCCGGCGGAAGCCATGGCCGCCCGGGAGGCCTTCATCACCAGCGCCACCGCCTTTGTAACGCCGGTGATCCGCATCGACGAGAGTCCGGTCGGCGACGGCCGGCCAGGACCGATTGCCATGCGCCTGCGCTTGGCTTATCTGGAACAGGCGCGGGCGGGACGCGGCGCCCACGCCAATCACGCTTGAATCCCGCGGCGCAAACCTCCATACTATTGTGCAGTGCAACACAATTTCACTTCGCCCAGCTCATCGATAGCCGGGCCCCAGAGCCGCACCATAAGATTCGCCAATAACAAGAACATGAAGGTTCAAGATGTCTGAACGATCCCAAAATGTTCAGGATGTATTTCTGAACTATGTTCGAAAGAACAAAACCCCCGTAACGGTCTTTCTGGTCAATGGCGTGAAGCTTCAGGGCGTCATTACGTGGTTCGATAATTTCTGTGTTCTGCTTCGCAGGGACGGCCATATACAGCTCGTCTACAAGCACGCGATTTCGACGGTCATGCCGGCTGGACCCATACAGCTGTTCGATCCGACCGCCGCGCCCGTGACAGCCGCCGCCGCCGCAGCGCCGAACGGCGACTGAGCCATGGCCTCGACACGCCGTTGATTTCCGTATCGTCGGATGCGCTCGGGCCGCCCCAGGGCGGCTCGGGCCGGGCCATCGTCACCCACCCCTATCTGCGGAGCGGGGAGGCGGCGAATGGCCGCCGGCCGGAGGCCCGGCTCGCCGAGGCCGTCGGCCTGACGGCGGCCATTGCCCTCGACGTGGTGGCGGCGCTCGAAGCGCCGTTGGACAAGATCCGCCCTGCCACCTATATCGGCCCCGGCAAGGTCGAGGAGCTTCGCGCCTTGGTCGAGACCGGCGAGATCGCCGTGGTGGTCTTCGACTGTGCCTTGTCGCCGGTGCAGCAACGCAACCTCGAACGGGAACTCAAGACCAAGGTCATCGACCGTACCGGCCTGATCCTGGAAATATTCGGCGCCCGGGCGGCGACCAAGGAAGGCCGCCTGCAGGTCGAACTGGCCCATCTGTCCTATCAGAAGAGCCGGCTGGTCCGGTCCTGGACCCATCTGGAACGACAGCGCGGCGGCGTCGGCTTCCTGGGCGGCCCCGGCGAGACCCAGATCGAGGCCGACCGGCGTGTCCTGACGGACAAGATCACCCGTCTGAAGCGCGAACTTCAGACGGTCACCCGGACCCGGGACCTGCACCGGCGCAACCGCCGCAAGGTCCCCCATCCGATCGTGGCCCTGGTCGGCTATACCAATGCCGGCAAGTCATCCCTGTTCAACCGCCTGACCCGGGCCGAAGTGCTTGCCGCCGACCTGTTGTTCGCGACCCTCGATCCGACGATGCGCGGGGTAAGGCTGCCCAGCGGCCGGGAAATCATTCTGTCCGACACCGTGGGGTTCATCTCCGACCTGCCAACCCATCTGGTGGCGGCCTTCCGCGCCACCCTGGAAGAGGTGGTGGAAGCCGATATCATCGTCCATGTCCGCGACATAGCCCATCCCGACAGCCTGGCCCAGAAGGCCGATGTTCTGGCTGTCCTGGACGACCTGGGCATCGGCGCCGGGCGCGACACCAGCCTTGTCGAGGTCCTGAACAAGCTCGACCAGGTGCCGGCAGACGAGCACCTGCGCCTGACCAACCAGCAACAGCGGCATCCCGACGAAATTCCGCTATCGGCCTTGACCGGGGAGGGGTGTGAACGGCTCCTGGCCCGGCTCGACGAGCGGCTGGGCGCCGCCCGGCAGGTCGTCGAGCTGGCCTTTGATGCCACCGACGGCGCCAGCCTCGCCTGGCTCTACGCCCATGGCGAAGTGCTGGGGCGCCACGACGACGACGGCCACGTCACGGTGACCGTCGCACTGGACCCCGCCGATATTGGCCGTTTCGAGAAGCGCCGGACGACCTGACCCGGCAACTCACGGCCGCGCCGCCTGATGCTCGTCGCGGGCGGCGGTCCAGACCTCGCGGGCGGCGTCGGCATTCATGACGGCGATGCCCAGGCCGACCACCACGTCGGGCCAGATCGAACCGGTGGGCACGGTCAGCAGGCCCGCGCCGACGATCGCAAGATTGGCCAGGGCGTCGTTCCGCGCCGACAGGAAGGCGGCCTTGCCCAGACTGCCGCCCTGTTCCCGGTGGCGGACCAGCAGCGCGGCGCAGAACAGATTCGTCGCCAAGGCGCCGGCGCCGGCCAGGGACAGGGCCAGGGGCGCGGGTGGCACCGGAGCGGCGAATTTCTGCCACAGGGTCCACAGGACGGCGATTGCAGGTGCCAGCAGCAGCACGGCGAGGGCCTGACCCAGCCGCGCCCGGCGCCGGGCGCTCCAGCCCAGGCCGAGGATGATCAGCAGATTG